>CAJFOG010000063.1 GCA_904395785.1 uncultured Eubacterium sp.
GCTTTTTTACCAGTTATAAATTTGTTTTTGTTCATATAATTTCTCCTCTCTTAATGTAACAATTTAATTTTAGAGAAGAAAAAAAGCGATTACAAGGGTGGGACACAAGTGGGACAAGGTATTTTTTTAAACAATATGTAAGGTAATGTTATACTTATGATATTAACTTTATAAAGTTATGTATGATATAATAGATAATGAATGATGTTTATAAACCTATACATTCATAGACTACTAATTTCATGGAAATTATTTACAATTTTATAAAAATAGTATGCTTTATACCCTCTTTTATAAATGTATAGATTTTCGAATATTTGGAGGGTGTTGTATGTCTAGATTTTCAGAATTACTGTCGTTTCATATTCAAAATAGTGGTAAGAATAAAGTACAAATTGCGGAAGCGATAGGTATGCCAAGGACGAATTTACAAAAAATATCTACAGGGAGTAGACGGCCACAAGATGAACAAACTGTGGAAAAAATTATGAATGAATTAATATTATCTGTGAAAGATAGAGAAGAGTTATGGGAAGCTTATTTTAATGATACGATTGGAAGTAACGTATATGGTGAATATCGAGAATGTATGAAATTATTAAATGCGTTTTTTGTGAAATCTAGTTCATTAGTTAATATAAGTGAAACAACAATGTTGAAAACTTTTCCTAAAGAGATAATGAAGTTACAAAGTCATGTAGAACTTATTCAAGCATTACAGATTGTATTCCAACAAGATTTATGTATTGAAAAAGATAAAATCTATTTATTACTTCAGCCAGATAAAAGTTCATTGCTACATCAAATATTATCATTGATAAGAAAATATCCAAATATACCTATTGAACATGTTATATGTTTTGATCATCAAAATGAGGTGAAGATGGGGTATGCACAAAAGAATTTAAAAAAGATGAGAAATATTATTGAATTAATGTTGGCATCTACTATGTATCAAGCATATTGTTATTATGATCATAGTGATGTTCATTTTGGGATTGCTTCTTTATTTCCTAATATGATTATGATTGGAGAATACTTGGTATGTTTTGATGAGACCGAGTCGAATGGTTTTGTCACAAAAAATAAAGATCTATATGATATGTATCATGAGAAATTTCTCCATATTAAAAATTATGCATCACATCTTTTTGATAGAAACCAATTATTAGATACTGAATCTTTTATGTCAAAACAGCGTTATATTATTGTATATCAACCAATTATGCATATGAAAAAAGCGCATAATGATATTATTTTTTATACAAAAGAAGGACTTGTCAATTTTATGAATCAAGCAAAATACGATTGTCAAGAAGATGATACTTTACGTAGATATACAATGTTGAAACAATTAAAAGATCAAATGATGATATATGGGAATATTCATGTATTAAAAGATATGAATTTAATGTTGAATGAAGATGGTATATTTGTATTTGAAGCATCACATCAATATGCACTATATCAGTTAAAAGAAGAAGGGTATAGTATTAAATTAAAAGAGCAGAGTATTTTAAATGCAATGTATCGTTTTCTATGTTATTTACCAAATAGCGTTATATGTTTATCTAAGGAAGAAAGTAGGGAATACATGGAAGCTTTATTGCAACAATATCAATTACAACATAATATCGAAGGGTCATCATAGACTCTTTTTATTTTAATAGATAGACATATAAAGGATATAGAAGTATAATATATAATGTATTTTTTACAATTTTTGGAAATAAGGAGGAAAAAATATGTACTGGTATGCAATTATTATGACATTGTTAATTGTAATTAGTTTTCTAATATCAAAAATACGAATAAGTTTTCGTAAAGTCTTAATTATATCTAGTACAATTGTATGTGTTCTATATATTATATGGAGAATCAGTGCTATACCTTTGCATAGTGGTATTTTAAGTTTTGTACTTGGTTTAATTTTATATTTGGCGGAAGTATTAGGGTTGATTGCATTTTTTAATTTTCAATATTTATTTATTGTAAAGTATAAATTGGAGAAGAAAACATTAGAGGATTTTAAAGGGCAACCAGTACCATTTGTGGATGTATTGATTTGTACGTATAATGAACCATTTAATTTATTAAAACTGACAATTGTTGCGGCAGCATGTATGGATTATCCAAAAGACAGGTTTAAAGTATATGTATGTGATGATGGAAGGCGAGAAGATTTAAAGAAATTATGTGAGGAGTATGGAGTTGGATATATCACTAGGGATGATAATGCAGGTGCCAAAGCTGGAAATATTAATCATGCATTAAGTGTTATTCAGGGTGATTTATTTGCCGTGTTAGATGCAGATATGATTCCTAAAAAAGAGTTTTTAAAAAGAACTGTAGGGTATTTTAGTAATGGTAATATGGCATTTGTTCAAACACCACAAGTTTACTATAATCAAGATATGTATCAGTATAATTTAAAAAGAAATCAAATACCAAATGAGCAAGATTTCTTTATGCGTGATATCCAAGAAGCAAGAGCTGCACATAATGCAGTCTTACATGTAGGAACCAATGCAGTATTTAGAAGACAGTTTGTATTAGATATTGGTGGATATCCAACTTGTTCTATAACAGAAGATATGGCAGTAGGAATGTTACTACAAGCACAAGGTCATGATACAGTATTGGTAAATGAAGAGTTGGTACTAGGATTATCGGCAACTACATTTGTTGAGCTTGTGAAGCAAAGAGATCGTTGGTGTAGAGGTAACTTACAAGTTTTAAAACATTTTAATCCTATCTTTTATAAAGGGTTAACATTAGCACAACGTATTGCTTATTTTGATGGAGTCGTTTACTGGTTTGCGAATATTCAGAAGATGATTTATATTACATGGCCATTAATTTATTTGTATACACAAACTTTAATTTTAGACTGTACACTTGAAGATTTATTAAATATGTATATACCATTTTTTATTGGTCAATATTTAATCTTTAGAACTTTATCACCAAAAACAAGAAGTATGAAGTGGAGTCATTATTATGAGGTAGCGATGGCACCACATTTAACATTATCTATATTAAAAGAGATGTTGAATCTAAAGACGAAATTCAATGTTACATCTAAAGAATTAGTGTTAGATCGTAAATCATTTCAGTTACGTATTTGTTTTGCCCATGTTTTAATAGCGGTATTAAGTGTATTTGGATGGGTAATTTCTGCGAATATGCTAAGAAGTGGTCATGGCCATTTAGGAGCATTTTTCTTAAATCTATTTTGGAGTGGTTATAACTTAACAGGTGTTATTATTGCGATTAAAGTTGCATATCAAAAACCAATATTTAGAAAGAATGAACGTATTGAAGTAGAAGAAGATGTTATGGTAACATTACGTATAGATGATAAAAAAGTGTATGCAAAGATGTTGGATATTTCTGGACAAGGTACAAAACTTAGAGTATTGGATGAGTTAGCACTAATAGAAAAAGATACAATTATTATGCAACTTAAAGGTGTTAGTATACCTTGTCAAGTTGTAAGATATGGAAATCCATATTTGGCATTAACTTTTGAAGATTTATCATTTGAACAACTAAAAGCTGTAATGGACATATTTACAGTCAATATGCATTCTCATTACCAAACTAAGCGTAGTCAAATATATGAATAAGGTGATATTATGATAAAAATTGTAGCAGTTGGAAAAATAAAAGAAAAATCATTATGCCAACAAATCGAAGAGTATGTGAAGCGATTAAAATCTTTTACGAAATTAGAAATTATTGAGGTAGCAGATGAAATGGCACCTCAACAAAATAGTGATGCACAAAATGAGCAAGTGAAGACAAAAGAAGGGGAGCGCATTTTATCTAAAATTAAAGAACAAGAATATGTTATTTTATTAGATTTATGGGGAGAAATGTTAAGTAGTGAAAAATTTGCAAAAAAGCTAGAACAATTACAAATATACCAATCCAGCCAAATTACTTTCGTAATCGCAGGATCACTTGGGCCAGGTAAAAACGTTTATCAAAGAGCAAACTATTGCTGGAAGTTGTCTGATTTAACCTTTACACATCAAATGACGCGTATTCTTGTGCTCGAACAAATATATCGTGCTTACATGATACAGCATAATAATCCATATCATAAATAAGATATATTAAGTTATACTATACAAAGTAGTGTGTGGTATAACTTTTTTAATAAACTTAATGATTTATCCACATAAAATAGATAGTTCTCATAAAATGAATGATTAGAAATAGATAATATCGTACCTATTAAGTAATCGTTGGTTTTATAGATAATATTGATAGTTAGCTCTATATTTTATATATAATCAATTTTTAGTCAATCATAATGAATCGTATAAATATCTATATAAGGATAAGAGCGAAAATTGAAAACTCAATTGTTGAAATACTATATAAAAAACACGCAGATTTTGTGAGTTTCTTTTCCATGCTTCATTTATATTCTAAAGTATATTTCTCTAGTTGCTACTGAATACGTTGGATAGGTTACTAATACACGATACATAAGAATAGAAGAATAATTAATACAGAAATATAAATATTTTTCAATTTTGTGATGATATAAGTTGACAAACAGTAGTAGTATCATTAGAATATATTAAAATATATTTTTGAAGTTATTTGATTTAAAGCAAAGGAGATGTAATATATGGCTTTTTATTTTAGTGAACCTTCTCGTACATTTAGTGAATATTTACTTGTACCTGGTTATTCTGGTGCTGAACATACACCAGCAAATGTTTCTTTAAAAACACCACTTGTAAAATATAAAAAAGGTGAACAACCTACATTATCTTTAAATATTCCGATGGTATCGGCAATTATGCAATCCGTATCTGGAGAGCGCATGGCTTGTGCATTAGCAAGAGAAGGTGGAGTATCTTTTATTTATGGTTCTCAGTCAATTGAAGATGAGGCAGCTATGGTTCGTCGTGTAAAAATGACAAAAGCAGGTTTTGTACATAGCGATTCTAATATTCGTCCTGATGCGACCTTAGCAGATGTATTAGCGTTAAAAGAAGAAACAGGACACGCAACTATGGCAGTTACAGAAGATGGAACAGCAGATGGTAAGTTACTTGGTATTCTTACAAGTCGTGATTATCGTGCATCACGTATGGATCATAGTATGAAAGTATCTGAATTCATGACACCGTTTGAAAAATTAATTTATGGTAAAGAAGGAATAACATTAGGTGAAGCAAATGATTTAATTTGGGAACATAAATTAAATCAATTACCAATTATAGATGACAATCAACATTTAGTAGCATTTGTATTTCGTAAAGACTATGATTCACATAAAGAAAATCCAAATGAATTATTAGATGATAATAAGCGCTATGTTGTTGGTGCTGGTATTAATACTAGAGACTATGAACAACGTGTTCCTGCATTGGTGGAGGCAGGTGCTGATGTATTATGTATCGATTCTAGTGAAGGATATAGTGAGTGGCAAGCACGTACGTTAAAATGGATTCGTGATACATATGGAGATCGTGTAAAAGTTGGTGCTGGAAATGTAGTTGATGCGCAAGGTTTTAGATTCTTAGCAGAAGCAGGAGCAGACTTTATTAAAATTGGTATTGGTGGGGGAAGTATTTGTATTACTCGTGAACAGAAAGGTATTGGACGAGGACAAGCTACGGCGACAATTGAAGTAGCGAAAGCTCGTGATGAATATTTTAAAGAAACAGGTATTTACATTCCTATTTGTTCAGATGGAGGTATCGTGCATGATTACCACATTACATTAGCATTAGCAATGGGTGCTGACTTTGTAATGCTAGGTCGTTATTTTTCTAGATTTGAAGAATCACCAACTAAAAAAGTCACAATTAACGGTACATATATGAAAGAATACTGGGGAGAAGGAAGCGCACGTGCTAGAAACTGGCAACGTTATGATATGGGTGGAAAAACTAACCTTTCGTTTGTGGAAGGTGTTGATTCTTATGTGCCATATGCAGGAGCGTTAAAAGATAATGTTGATTTGACATTAAGTAAGGTAAAATCTACAATGTGTAATTGTGGAGCCTTAACAATTCCAGAGTTACAAGAGAAAGCGAAAATTACATTAGTATCTGCAACAAGTATTGTGGAAGGTGGAGCACATGATGTTGTGGTAAAAGATAACACAATTGATGCGAAAGTGAAATAATATAAAACAAGCGCTTGCTTGTTTTTTTATAGTCTTATATGAGACTTTTTGAAATCAAAAATAAATTGCAATTATGAATGTATGTGCTTATAATTTTTTATATAAATAAAGGAGGAAATTAATATGAAAAAATTAATCGCAATGGTAGCTTGTGCTACTATGGCATGCTGTTTAATGACACGTGTTAGTGCAGAAAGTGGAGTAAATGAAGCGGAACAAAGAGTGTTAGATTATTTTGCGCAAGGTTTAACTGTAAATGGAGATAAAGTAGATTTAACACAGGAGGAGTATGCAACTTTAGAAAACTACTTTACACAAGATGGAATTGATTTAAGTGAAACTGATGCAGACTTAATTCGTGATACAGGAAAAAAAGTACAAGCATTTTTAGGTGAAAATTGGGAAGAAGCAATGACGATAGAATTAATTAATGAATTAATTGATATCATGAAACCAGCAACAGATGTATTAGGAATGAGTGTTACTTATGATGCATTACATGATACTTTAACAGTATTAGGTAAAGATGGTGTATTATTATATGAAGAAGAAAATTTTGCATATGTTCAAGTTGAAGAACCATCTGTTGAGGAAGAAACAACATTACCATCTACTCAAGAAACTCCATCACAAAAGCCAACTACAAAACCAAATACAGTTGGTGGAACAGTTTCTAGTGGGGCTACAAAATTAGAAAATACTGGGGAAAACTTTACAAGTACATATGCAATTTTTGCAGGTCTTGGAGTTGTAGTAGCTAGTGCTGGTGCAGTTGTATTAAGAAAGAAAGAACATAACGCTTAATCATGCATAAGAAAATTATAAAAATAATGGTATGGCTAATACTACCATTATTTTTTCTAGTTATAGGATATGGTTTAATGTATATAGTAGCACAACCATATATAAGACCACTGGCTTCCATTTATCATATGGTTGCCCAAAATCAAGCACCGGATTTTTCTAATGAAACAAAAGATTTATATGCAAATAAAACAGGGCTTCCTGAAAGTGGAGAGATTTCAATAAAAGACATTCCTTCAGTTGTGATAAATGATACAATTGGAAGAGTTATTGTGGAAGATGTAGGGATTGATGTACCATTAATATATGGATCAAATGAAGATTGTTTATATGTTGGTGTGGGGTTAAGAGTACAATCAAAAAAGCCAGGATATGGTAAACCAGTTATGATTGCAGGACATACGATTCCATACTTTAAAAATTTAGGTAATGTGGAAATTGGTCAAGTAATATGTATAAAAACATACTATGGCATATTTAAATATCGTATCACAGGTACAAGAGTAGCAAATGCATCAGATACAAGTGCATATGATTTAACACAAAATAAAGAACAATTAATCTTATTTACATGTTATCCTTTAGATGGTGTAGGGGAAAAAGAGGATCGATTATTTGTGTACGCAGATAAAATTTCTGGACCAATAGTGGTAGGTGATACGGATGAATAAATTATATACAGTTATTGCGGGAATCTTAGCTTTTTTATTATCGTTTTTTCTTTTTGTATTAAGCTTTGTAGGTATAACTTCGCTCACATTAATGAAAGAAGATTATTTATTAATGATGTTAGATAAGACTTCTTATTTTGATGGAGTATATACAGAATATATTAAAGATTTAAAAAAAGGGGCAGGAGCTGCAGGATTTGAACCGACTATTTATGATGATTTTTTATCTGTAGATACGATAAAAAAAGATGCTCAACAATATATACAGCAGTATTTTCAAGATGGTAGTGTCTATCGAGTACAGGAACAAATGAAAAGTAAATTAGAAGCGCATTTACAACAGAAAATAAAAGAGCAGAATATCATATTACAAGAAGAAGATAAACAGCGATTACAAGCTTATATTGAAGTAAATGCGAAAGGATATGAACAGTTTGTACAATTTCCTTTTATTCAATATATCGTGCAAGGGATTTCTATGATGGATCGTGTGATTCCTTTTGTGTTGGGAATTAGTTTTGTTTTGGTGTGCATTTGTATTTTTTTATTATACCGTTTACGCTTTCCTAAGAAAAAGGAATGGTGGTTTGTAAGCGTGGCTTTTGCAGGGGCAGGATGGATGCTTGTTGTATTTCCTTGTATCATGTTGATTGGAAAGGTTATAAAGAAAATTGTATTAGAACCTGCATATTTTTATTATTTTTTTAATGGATATATACATCACTACTTTTATTTTTTGATAATGGTGGGAATTGGACTATTGATTTGTGCTGGTATTGTGGAATTGTGTAGAATAAAATTTCTAAAAGAAAAAGTATAAGTTTCAAAATTTTGTGATAATTTTATCAAAATAATAAAATACGTTTACGAAAGACGTTTGGAGTGGTATAATAAACACGTTACATAAGGAGGATTTTGCAATGGCAAAGAGAACTGTAAAAGATTTAGAAGTTGCTGGAAAACGTGTTATCGTTCGTTGCGATTTCAACGTTCCTAGAAAAGATGGAAAAATTACAAATGACAACCGTATTATTCAAGCGTTGCCTACAATTAAATATTTAGTAGAAAACAAAGCTAAAGTTATTTTAATGTCTCACCTTGGAAAAGTTAAAACTGAAGAAGATAAGGCAAAAAATGACTTGCGTTGTGTAGCTGATCGTTTAGCTGAACTAGTTGATACAAAAGTTACGTTTGTACCTGTAACTAGAGGTGCTGAATTAGAAGAAGCAGTTGCAGCTTTAAACGATGGTGAAATCGTTGTTATGCAAAACACTCGCTATGAAAAAGGCGAAAGTAAAAATGATGAAGAATTAGCAAAATACTGGGCTAGTTTAGGTGATGTATTCGTAGAGGATGCATTTGGTAGTGTACACCGTGCACATGCTTCAACTGCTGGTATTCCTTCTATTCTTCCTAATGCATTAGGATTCTTAGTTGAAAAAGAAGTAAAAATGTTAGGAGCTGCTGTTGATACTCCTGAACGTCCATTTGTTGCGATTATTGGTGGTGCAAAAGTATCTGATAAAATCGCTGTTGTGGATAACTTATTGAAAAAAGCTGATAAAGTATTAATCGGTGGTGGAATGGCGTATACATTCTTAAAAGCTATGGGTTACAATGTTGGTAAATCTTTAGTTGAAGAAGACAAATTAGAATTAGCAAAAGAATACTTAGCAAAAGCTGAAGGTAAACTTGTATTACCTGTTGACCATGTATGTGCTGATGCATTTGCGGAAGATGCTAACACTGTTGTCGCTGACAATGAAAATATTCCAGCTGATTACATGGGATTAGATATTGGTCCTAAATCTGTTGCATTATACAAAGAAGCATTAGCTGGTGCAAAAACAGTTGTATGGAATGGACCTATGGGTGTATTTGAAATGAAACCTTTTGCGAATGGTACTTTAGAAGTATGTACTGCAATTTCTGAATTACCAGGTGCTACTACTGTAATCGGTGGTGGAGATTCTGCTGCTGCAGCAATTCAATTAGGATTTGCGGAAAAATTCTCTCACATCTCTACAGGTGGAGGAGCATCATTAGAATACATGGAAGGAAAAGAGCTTCCAGGAATTGCGGTAATCGCTGATAAATAATTAGAAATAGGAGATATACAAATTATGAGAAAGCCAATTATTGTTGGAAACTGGAAAATGAATAAAACAATTGCGGAAGCAGTTGCATTTATTAACGAAGTTGATGGTGTATGCCATGATGGAGCTACTTACGGTGTAGGGACTAGCTTCTTAGCTCTAAATGAAGCTAACAAATTAGCAAAAAACTTAGTAATTGCAGCTGAAAACTGCCATTGGGAAGATTCAGGAGCATTTACTGGAGAAGTTAGTGTTCCTATGTTGGAAGAAATTGGAGTTAAATACTGTATTATCGGTCACTCTGAACGTCGTGAAATGTTTGGAGATACTGATGAAACAGTAAACAAAAAAGCGAAACGTTTAATTAAAGCTGGTATTACTCCAATTGTATGTATCGGTGAAACAGAAGCACAATATGATGCTGGTGAATCTGAAAAAGTAATTCGTGAACAATTATCTGGAAGCTTAGCTGATTTATGTGCTGATTGTGTAAAAGATATCGTAATCGCATATGAACCAATCTGGGCTATTGGTACTGGAAAAAGTGCTTCTGTAGAAATCGCACAAAACTGCTGTCACATCGTTCGTGATCAAGTAGAAAAAATGTATGGTAAAGAAGCAGCTGATGCAGTACGTGTACAATACGGTGGTTCTGTAAAACCAGAAAACATTGTAGAATACATGGCACAACCAGACATTGATGGTGCTTTAATCGGTGGAGCTAGCTTAAAAGCTGAAAGTTTCATGGATATTATCAACAAAACAAAATAATAAAATATAAATCATAAATCGTATGAGTGTATGCCCATACGATTTTTTATATAATAGTAATTGTTAATAGGATTATTTTGTTTTGTTTACTTTGACTTTATATACGAAAACAAGGTATAATACGGAAGATAAGAAGAGAGGATGGATGGTATGAAGTTGATAAAATCAAATATTTGCTATATATTAGCTTTATGTTTCTGGATCATAGGATGTGGTTTTAACATCTTACATATACATGCTGAATCTGAAGAAAATAAAGCAGTGCAATGGATGATACAACAAGGTTATTTAAAAGCTGATGAAAATATAGGTGACGAGATCACTGCATTACAATATGTGGAAATATTAGAAAAGATAGTAGCATTAGATACTACCCAAGGAAGTATACAAGCAGGTTTACAAGCTGGATGGTTTGATTGGGATGAATTACCTCCAACACAAGAAAAGTCTGATTTAGGTATTCAAAAGCAGTTAGCTGTTAAAATTTTAATGAAAGCATTATTGCCACAAGCAAAAGGAGAATATCAAAACGAAGCTGGAAAAATGAAAGATTTGTCATCATTAAATGGACGTTATTTTGATGCTGTATTTGCTGCTTATGCAAATGAAATAGTGGAAAGTGATCAATATAATAACTTTTCTCCTACAAAAAATATAACGAAAGAAGAGGCAAGTATCATGATTTATCGTGCTTATAATAAAGTAAGTAATACATCGAATCAAATAGTTGAACAAACGAATTCAAGTAAAGAAGAAACTTCTACAAATATATCTATAAATTCTAATCAAGAAAATGAAGGTAAATTTACATTACGAGAATTTGGAAATCGTGGTGGTGTTGAAAAAAATGGTTGGTTATCAGTAGATAAAACACAATTAAGAAATGAGTATGGACATGCAGTAGTATTAAAGGGGATGAGTACCCATGGACTTCAATGGTTTCCTGAATATACATCAAAACAGTCTATAGAAAATACAAAATCATATGGTGCCAATGTTTTTCGTATTGCTATGTATGTGGATGAAGAAGGATATCGAACTTCACCAGAACAAATGAAACAAAGATTAATTGAGGCAGTGAATACCGCTATTGCGCTAGATATGTATGTTGTGATAGATTTTCATACGCTAACAACAAATAAGCCAATGGAGTATGTGGAAGAAGCTAAAACATTTTTTAAAGAAATGGCACAGTTATATGGAAATAATCCAGCTGTCATTTATGAAATTTGTAATGAATTTTATGGTGATGTAACTTGGAGTGACATTAAGCCATATGCTGAAGAAGTTATAAATACAATTAGAACTTATACAAAAAAATCTATTATATTTGTAGGTACAAGTACATGGGGCCAAGATATTCATCAAGTAAAAGAAGATCCATTACAAGCAAAAAATATTATGTATACATCACATTTTTACGCAGGAACTCATCATCAAGCATTAAGAGATAAAATAATTGATGCATTATCTGCAGGATTGCCTATTTGTATTTCTGAATGGGGAGTTAGCGCAGCAGATGGAAATGGTGGTACTTATGAAGAAAGTGCACAAGAATGGATGGATTTTATGAATGCATATAATTTAAGTTGGATGAATTGGTCTTTATGTGATAAAGAAGAATCAAGCGCAGCTTTAAAGAAAGGAACATCTGCTGATAGTATATGGAAAGAAGATGATTTTTCAGATAGTGGGAAATTTGTATTTTCTCATTTAGATTAATAAAGTTAAGAAATATTGATTAGTGAATTATGATATGATTATTCAAATGAGGTGAGAATAATATGAAGAAAAAAAATATGAAGTTACGTATCATATGTGCATTAATATTTTTAGGCTTTAGTGGATTGGTGATGTTTTCTATATATTCTTTTTCTGCTGAAAGTGGGGAAGTATCCAATTTACGAAGTGAAACAGTTACTGAAAAAATAAAAGAAGAAGTAAAAAATACTTTAGAAACAACACCTGAGGGAATATTGTTGTCTGAAAAAATAAAGTATTATATTATTTTACATTCACCATATGGAAGTAATTGGAATGCGAATATTAGAAAATTTGCTCATTTTTCAATATATTTTTGTTTGGCAACTATGGTATATATAACACTTGCGATATTAGGAGTGAATAAATTTACAAGATTTATTTTAACGGTTGGATTTTGTTTCTGTTTTGCTTTTGGTGATGAGTATCATCAAAAATTAACTGCGAATAGAACATCTAGCATGAATGATGTATATTTAGATACTTTTGGTTCTTTTGTTGCGACTAGTATATGGACAATTATTTCTATTATATATTCAGGTATTGCATGGATTGTAAGACAAATCAAAGAAGCTTATAAATCTTAACAACTTTACGAAAAAAGGGTATTTTGTTATACTTACGATAAAGTAGGAGGTAGCTATATGCAAATAGATGAATTATTTTACCTTGTACCAGCAATTTTAATCGCATTGACTGTACACGAATTTGGGCATGCGTTTGTTGCGTATAAGTTGGGTGATATAACACAAAAGGAAAGAGGAAGATTGACATTAAATCCATTTCGTCATTTAGACTTAATTGGATCAATTTGTTTATTATTATTTCAATTTGGATGGGCTAAACCTGTGCAAGTTGAACCATATTATTTTAAAAATCATAAAGATGGAATGATATGGACTGCTGTATCAGGACCAATTACAAATTTTATAGTAGGTTTTATTAGCATCATGTTGATGATGCTTATTATAAAAGTAATTGGATTATCTCAAATTACATATCATATTATGATGTTTTTGCAGTATTGTGCATTAGTGAATGTTGGTTTAGGTATTTTTAACTTAATTCCTATTCCTCCTTTAGATGGTTCAAAAGTTTTAATGGGAATATTGCCAGAAGATTTATATTTTAAAATATTACGCTATGAGAATTTAATTGGTTTATTATTATTAGCTTGTTTATATATAGGTGTATTAGATGGACCATTGATTCATGCACGTAGTGTTATATTAGAAGGATTTATGAATATTGCAAATTTTATTATAAGATAGTAAAAAAGAGGTTGTAACGAAATGAATTTATAAAAGTTCGTTTCACGCAGCTTCTTTTTATTTTGCCTAAAAAACTTCATCATCTAAAACAATTTTCAAACCAATTTCTAATGGATAAACGAAATGTAATGCGCTGTAATTAGTTTTGTAATTAGCCAAGTTTTGCATAATCTAATGATAGCAAAAAAGTCTTTATTTATCTGATTACATCGTCTTTTTTAGAGCTTATTTTTATTTCGTTACAGCCCTTTTTTTATAATTGTTAATGTTGCTACATGCAATCGAGTTTTCAATGAAATAAAAACACCTTGTGATATAATTCTGATGATTTGGTAATCATTGAAATCATATATAAGGTACTTTTATAGATTCATTTACAGGGATAAAATAAAGCAACATGTGTAATTTTTAGAAATATACTTTATAGTAAATCACTACTTTCTAGATCAATTAATGGTATAGGCACTTACTCTTTCAACAATTTACAGAAAATATTATAAATATTTAAATAATAATGAAAAAAGCAACTATTTTTCTTAAAAGTAATAGGAAATTACATAGTAATAGAGTATAATTAATAACCGAATGATTAATAGGAATAGGTGTAAAATATGAAAAGGATAAGTTTTGACAAAAGAATTTTAGCATTACTGCCATTTATAGTATTTATTGTTTTATATTTAGGTGCAGGATTATGGATGCAATTACAAGGTGTAGAGATGGCATTTTATCAGTTTCCTTCAGTTGTTGCGATATTTTTTGCGGTTGTGGTCGCATTTATTATATTGAAAGGGTCTATCGAAGAAAAGTTTCATATTTTTGCGAAAGGTGCTGGAGATGAAAATATTTTAACGATGTTGATGATTTTTATATTAGCTGGAGCATTCTCTTTATTAGCGAAAGAAATGGGAGGAATTGATGCAGTCGTGAATATGGGGTTATCATTTATTCCAGTACGTTTTATTGCGATAGGATTATTTTTAATATCAGCTTTTCTTGGCATTGCAACAGGAACATCTATGGGAACTTTAAGTGCAATTATTCCAATTTGTTTAGCAATTAGTGAAAAAAGTGGATTATCGTTATCCTTATCATGTGCTGCATGTGTTGGTGGAGCAATGTTAGGTGATAATTTATCAATGATTTCAGATACGACAATTGCAGCGACAAAAACACAAGGATGTGATTTAAAAGATAAGTTTAAAATGAATTTTAAAATAGCGTTGCCAGCAGCTTTATTAACGTGTATTTTATTATTGTTTGTAACTCCTTCACAAGAGATGCAATTACAAAATTTATCATTTGACATGATGAAAGTGATACCATATATTTTAGTATTAATTTTAGCATTATCAGGTGTACAAGTATTTGTTGTTTTGTTTATTGGTATGATGTCAGCAGTATGTATAGGAATCGGTTATGGAGAATTTACAATATTTGAAAGTGCGCAAATTATATGGAGAGGTTTTACAAGTATGAATGAAGTATTTTTTCTTTCGTTATTTTGTGGTGGATTGGCAAATATTACGGCACATTATGGTGGAATACATTGGATTATGGAAAAAATACAGAAATTAGTAAAAGGTGAAAAAAGTGCGCAATTTGGAATTGCTTTGTTAGTGTCATTGGCTGATATTGCAGTTGCGAATAATACAGTAGCGATTTTATTTAGTGGTAGTATTGCGAAAGATATCGCAACACATTATCATATAGATTCTCGTAAATCAGCGTCTTTATTAGATATTTTTTCCTGTGTTTTACAAGGGGTTATTCCATATGGTGCCCAATTATTATTAGTAGGTAGTCTAACATTAGGACAGGTGTCAGCTTTTGATTTATTCCCGTTTTTATGGTATCAACATTTATTGGCTATATTTGCGATTATATCAATATGGATTCCTACAAAGAAGTTGTCGTAAGGCAGCTTTTTTTTGTATGGGAAAAAATGTAATAGATTTTCATTGTGTAAATTTCATATTTTTTAATTAGTAAAGTTAGTTTTTTTATAATAAATTCTAATAATGTGTGAAATTAAGTTAAAAATGTAATTTATATGAAAGTATGAAAAGATTCTAAAAATACGATAACCATGTGTTATTTTATAATTTCATAGATATAGTTGATAATATGTGAAATTTATATCTTTATAAAATACATGATTTTATTTGTGCTTTATTTCACTTTTTTATGCTTTATTTCTTTAGCCATTTGATTTATAATCAAATGGCTAAGTGAATTTAGAAGGGATATGATGTATGTGAACATTATGAAGCGCAGCGGTAAAGAAGTAGTATTTGATGCTTCTAAAATTAAAGATGCAGTAACAAAGGCAAATCAAAGTGTTGACTCCACTCACCAAATGAGTAAGGAACAAATTCAGCAGATTGTAGATAATGTAACGAAGTACTGTGAACAATTAAAAAGAAGTGCAAATGTAGAGGAAATTCAAGATCAAGTAGAAGAAGAAATCATGAAAGCGAAGGCGTATAAGGTTGCGAATAACTATATTACATATCGTTATAAACATGAATTAATGAGAAAATCAAATTCTACAGATCAACAGATATTAAGCTTATTAGAATTGCAAAATGAAGAGATTGCACAAGAAAATTCTAATAAAAATCCAACGATAAGTAGTGTACAACGTGATTACATGGCTGGGGAAGTAAGTAAAGATATCACAAAACGTTTTTTACTTCCAAAAGACATTGTGGAAGCACATGAGCAAGGAATTATTCATTTCCATGATACAGACTATTTTGCACAACATATGCATAATTGTTGTTTAGTAAATTTAGAGGATATGTTACAAAATGGAACTGTTATTGGGGAAACTATGATTGAGAAACCTCATAGTTTTTTAACAGCCTGTAACATTGCGACACAAGCGATTGCGCAAATTGCTTCTTGCCAGTATGGTGGACAAAGTATTACTATGTCACATCTTGCTCCATTTGTAGATATTTCAAGAAAAAAATTTAGAAAAGAAGTCGAAAAAGAATTACTTGATGCAGGTATTCATGCAGATCAAGAAACAATTGATCATATTGCAGAGCTTCGTGTGAAAAAAGAGATTAAACAAGGTGTACAAACAATTCAATATCAAGTGATTACGTTAATGACGACAAATGGACAAGCTCCGTTTATCACAATGTTTATGTATTTAAATGAAGTAGCAGAAGGTAGATTGCGTGATGATTTAGCATTGATTATCGAAGAAATGTTGAAACAAAGAATCAAAGGTGTAAAAAATGAGAAAGGTGTATATGTAACACCAGCTTTCCCTAAATTGATTTATGTTTTACAAGAGGATAACATAGTAGAAGGTAGTAAATATTGGTATTTAACGAAGTTAGCAGCAGAATGTAGTGCGAAACGTTTAGTACCTGATTATATCTCAGAAAAAATTATGAAGCAGTTAAAAGAAGGTAATTGTTACACATGTATGGGATGTCGTTCTTTTTTAACTGTGTATAAAGATGAAAGCAATCATTATAAGTTTTACGGGCGCTTTAATCAAGGAGTTGTTACTTTAAATTTGGTTGATATAGCTTGTTCTTCTAAAAAAGATATCGATACATTTTATAAGATTATGGATGAAAGACTAGAATTATGTTATCGTGCATTGATGGCACGTCATAATCGTTTAAAAGGGACTCCCTCTGATGTTGCGCCAATTCTGTGGCAAAATGGGGCTTTGGCTCGTTTAGAAAAAGGAGAAACTATTGATAAATTATTATACGGAGGTTATTCTACAATTTCATTAGGGTATGCTGGTTTATATGAATGTGTACGTTATATGACAGGGCACGCACATACAGATGCATCTTCTACACCATTTGCGATTGAAGTAATGGAGTACTTAAATGCAGCTTGTCAGAAATGGAAAGCAGAAACAAACATTGACTTTTCATTGTATGGAACACCATTAGAATCAACAACTTATAAATTCTCAAAATGCTTACAGAAACGTTTTGGAATTATTGAAGGAGTTACTGATCGTAGCTATATTACAAATAGTTATCATGTTCATGTTACGGAAGAAATTAATGCATTTGATAAATTAACGATTGAAGCGCAGTTTCAACAATTATCTCCAGGTGGAGCAATTAGTTATGTGGAAGTTCCAGATATGAAAGATAATTTAGATGCTGTATTAGCCGTTATGAGGCATATTTATGATCATATTATGTATGCGGAGATTAATACGAAAAGTGACTATTGTCAAGAGTGTGGATTTCATGGAGAAATTAAAATAGTAGAAGATGAAAACCATAAATTAATTTGGGAATGTCCAAACTGTCATAATCGTAATCAAGATAAGATGAATGTCGCAAGAAGAACTTGTGGTTATATTGGAACACAGTTTTGGAATCAAGGAAGAACCCAAGAAATAAAAGAGCGTGTATTACATTTATGATTAGGAGTTGATAGGATGCATTATGGATCCATAAAAACACATGATATTGCGAATGGTCCAGGTGTTCGTGTTTCATTGTTTGTATCAGGTTGTAGAAATGCTTGTAAAGGATGTTTTCAAGAGGAGACATGGGATTTTAATTATGGTAGTGAATATACGCAAGAAACAGAAAATCAAATACTAAGTGCATTGTCTCCTTCCTATATTCAAGGGATTACTTTACTTGGCGGGGAGCCATTTGAAACAGAAAATCAAACGTCCTTATTACAACTTGTGAAAAGAATACGTCAAGAATTGCCATCTAAAAATATTTGGTGTTATACAGGATGTACATTGGAAAATGAGTTATCCATAGGTGGTCGATGTTATTGTGATGTTACAGAAGAATTATTATCTATGATAGATGTATTAGTAGATGGTAGATTTATATTGGAACTTGCTGACATCACATTAAAGTTTAGGGGATCATCTAATCAACGATTAATTGATATGAAAGAAACAAAGAAAAAAGGAACAGTAGTATTATGGAAAGAATAAGATTGTTCCTTTTTTTCTTATAATAGACAAGCTGAGTTGTGATATAATAAAAAAGAAGGTGATGATATGAGAAAAGAATTACCAATAGGAATTAGTGATTATCGACAAGCAAAAGAACATCACAAGTATTATGTCGTAGATAAATCAAAAATGATAGAAGATTTCTTACAGTCAGGATCAAAAGTAACATTAATTACTAGACCAAGAAGATTTGGGAAAACATTGAATATGAGTATGATGGCAGAGTTTTTTGATGTGACAAAAGATAGTAAAGATATATTTGAAAATGCGTATATTATGCAAAGTGAGTATGCATCTTATATGAATCAATATCCTACAATCTTTTTATCTTTCGCAAGTGCAAAAGGGAATCAATATGACATAAGTGAACAAGTGAAATATCAAATTAGAGAAGAATATAGAAGATATCGTTTTATTTTTCAAAATTTAACAGA
>CAJFOG010000064.1 GCA_904395785.1 uncultured Eubacterium sp.
GTTTTGAGAAAAATTTCGAGCAAGCAGAACGAAGATTATTAGCAAGTGCAGTAGATCATGCATTAAAAAAATCTGGATTACAAGTATCTGATATTGATGTGATTGTGGCAGGAGATTTAATGAATCAATTAATGAGTTCTCATTATTTTGGAAGAGATTTATCAATACCTTTTGTTGGTATGTACGCAGCTTGTGCTACAAGTTCTTTAATTATTGGACAAGCTGCTATTTATGTGGAACAACAACTTGCTAGAAGAGCATTAGCCTTTACGAGTTCACATGTTGCTTGTGCAGAAAGGCAGTTTCGTTTTCCTAATGAATATGGGATACAAAAAAAGGATACGACAACATCCACAGTAACAGGAGCTGGGGCAGTTGTATTAGGTAGAAAGAAAACAAAAATTGCATTAAAAAGTTTTACGATAGGCAAAATTGTAGATTGGAAATATACGAATGCGAATGATATGGGAAATGCAATGGTACCTGCTGCTTTTGATACATTACAAAGACATTTAAAAAATTGTAATCATACATTAAATGATTATGATTGTATCGTAACAGGAGATTTATCTGAATTAGGTAGTGCTTTTTTAAAGGACTTATTAACACAAGAAGGATATGAACATATTGAAAATGTGAGTGATTGTGGATTAAGAATTTATGATGTTAAATCACAAGATGTATTTTGTGGAGGTAGTGGACCTGCATGTAGTATGATTGTTTCCTTAACAGAATTATTAAATAAGATTGAAGAAGGTGTATTTCATAGAGTATTAGTTTTAGCAACAGGTGCTTTACTTTCTCCCGTAGCAATTCAACAAAAAGAAAGTATTCCTTGTATTGCTCATGGAATTGTATATGAAAGGAGTGATGTATCATGTTAGTGAGTGCATTTATTGTATGTGGAAGTATTTGTTTAATAGGACAGTTAATTTATGATAATACAAAATTAACAGCAGGGCATATTACTTCATTGTTTGTTGTGATTGGCGCTATGTTAGATACATTTGGCTTATATGATCGTTTAATTGAATTTGCAGGTATGGGAGCAAGTTTACCGATTACAAGTTTTGGTCATAGTTTAATTCATGGAGCAATTGGGAAAGCGCAACAAGAAGGGTTGATTGGAATTGCGCTAGGTATGTTTGATTTGACTGCAGCCGGTATTACAAGTGCAATATTATTTGCCTTTTTAACTTCTCTTATTTTTAAACCGAAGTATTAATGTCTACATTACAACAGCGCATTCAACATCTTCAACAAACGGTTGCAGCATCTTTTGATGTGAGTGTAAGAAAAATTTATATTCAAAATCAAGAAGTATATTTGATGTTTTTATCTTCTTTATCGGATACAAAGTTATTATCTTATTTAGTAGAAAGTATTGTAATTAGTACAAGTAATCATATTGATGTAACATTTTATCCTGGTGCAGTAGAAACGATACAGGATGAACAGCAAGCGATTACGAGTTTATTAAGTGGACAATGTCTTGTGTTATTAGAAAACAGAGAATGTTATTATGTTGTAGAAACAAGGCAATATCCAGCAAGGTCTACTGCTGAACCAGAAGTTGAAAGAAGTGTTCGTGGTTCCCATGATGGATTTGTAGAAAATATTTTATTAAATGTAGGTTTGATTCGAAGAAGAATCCGTGATCCTAAATTAAAAGTGGTGTTGTATAAAGAAGGATTAAAAACAAAGACAGATGTTGCCTATGCTTATATTGAAAAACTTGTTGATCCAGATATTTTACAAGATATCCAACAACGACTTCAACAACTTCCAGAAATCGAAATCTTGAATGAACGTTACTTAGTAGAGGCATTGTATGGGAAAACATGGAATCCATATCCACATGTTCGTTATAGTGAACGACCAGATTTATGTGCGATTCACTTACTACAAGGTTATGTCGTATTACTTGTAGACAATACACCAAATGCAGTGATTATTCCTACAACATTTTTTGAAATGACACAACAATTAGAAGAATATACACAAACAACGTTAGTAGCTTGTTTTACGCGTATTGTCAGAATGATCGGTATTTTGTTTTCTTTATATTTATTGCCTTTATGGATAGCATTGGTCATTGATCAAAATCCAACAATGTTAAAGATACCACTAGAAGAAGTTAATGTTTTTACATTTGGTGTTCAAATTATGATTGCGGATATTGTTGTTGAATGGATTCGACAATCATTAGTACATACACCTTCTTTATTATCAAGTATTATGAGTTTTATCGCCGTTTTTGTACTTGGTGATTTAGCAATTGGATTAGGTGCTTATACAGAAGAAATTTTAATTATGGTAGCTTTATGTAATATTGGTAATTTATTGACTCCTTCCTATGAGTTATCATTAGCAAATAAGATTTTCCGTATCATTATTGGGGCATTGGCACTTTGTTTTTCAACGACAGGATTTTGTTTAGGTGTACTCATTCATTTCATTGTGTTAGTTTCGACAAAAACACAAAAATATCCATATTTATATCCATTGATTCCATTTTCTTATAAAGAAATGAAACGATTATTTTTAGGAGAACCAGTAAAGGTAAAAAAGTGATGACGTGTCTTTTATGAAAGATACGTTTTTTTGATAGGAAAATGTAAAAATTATTGATATAATTATGAATAAGAGGTGAAACAATGACATTTCATATTACAATTGATCAATTTGAAGGTCCTCTTGATTTAATGTTGCACTTAATTAAACAACATAAATTAGATTTATTTGATTTAGATATGCAAATACTAAGTGAACAGTATGTACAATATATTATGAAAATGGAATCTTTACATTTAGAAATAGCTAGTGAATATTTGTTAGAACTTTCTCATCTTTTAGAGTATAAAAGCAAAAAATTATTACCAAAAGAAACTGTAGTGATTGAAGAAGAATATGAAGAAGATCACAAAGAGCAATTGATGAGAAGGTTAATTGAATATCAGCAGTTTAAACAAGCAAAAGAAGTGTTGGCTAAACAGTATGAACAACGATTACTACATATGGGAAAACCAGTAAGTGAAATTGTAAGTGTATGGATGCAGAAAGAGGAACAAGATATACTACAAGGGAATGTTTATGATTTAATGAAAAGTATGCAACATATGTTACGTAAAGTTACATTACAAAAACCAAAAGAAACATCAATTATGGTAAAAGAACTGTCTGTAGAAAAACGTAATCAACAGTTATTACAACGATTACATCAAGCAAAAAAGCTTAGTTTTCAAGAACTTTGTGATGACTGTATGCATATTCAAGAAGTGATTGTTACTTTTTTATCTATTTTAGATTTAATTCAACATCAACATATACTATATATTCAGGATGAACATCAAATGATTTGGGTAAAGGAAAGAGAGATATAATATGAAGGATTTGGCAATGATATTTGAGGGATTATTGTTTTTAAGTGGTGATGAGGGCTTAACAGTTGAACAATTGGCACAAGCTGTAGAAATGAATGATATTTCTTATATTGAACAAGTTTTAGAAGAAATGATGAAAGAATATGAAGATAAATATCGTGGTATTGAGTTGGTGCGGTTTGGCTCTATTTATAAGTTTATTACAAAAGTAAGTATACATCCTTATGCACAAAAGTTATTTCAACAAACGACGATGAAAGGATTATCAAATGCAGCATTAGAAACTTTGGCAATTATTGCTTATCGTCAACCTATCACAAGAGTTGAAATTGAAGAGATTCGAGGGGTTAGTAGTGATGTGATGATTCGAAAGTTATTAGGTAGAAATTTAATTTGTGAGTGTGGTCGAAGTGATGCACCTGGAAAACCATTTTTATATAAGGTAACAGATACATTTATGGATGCATTCCAATTAAAAAGTTTAGAAGAATTACCGCAATTAGAAATAGTACAAGATGATGAGATAGAACCTTTATTTGAGGAGTAATTATAAAGATTAGAATAGATGTTTTGTGACATTTGTTCTTTTTTTTATACAGTTTCCATACAATGAAGTGGTGATAATGATGAAAAAAGTTGTTTGCTTATGGGTCAGTATTTGGATATGGATACAGCCACTATATGCCTCTAGTTATTGTGTGATGTCAACAGATGGTGATGTATTAGTAGAAAGTAATATGCATCATACACAAAGTGTAGCAAGTATTTCTAAAATTATGACGGCAATTATTGCGATAGAAGAAGGAAATTTATCAGATACATGGTTATGTAGTGATCAAATTAGCCAAGCTTATGGATCTATGATTTATTTAAAAGTGGGACAAGAAGTATCTTTACAATCATTATTATATGGATTGATGTTACGTAGTGGAAATGATGCCGCAATAGAAATTGCGACACATATTGCAGGTGATGTTGGTACATTTGTTAAGAAAATGAATGAGAAAGCAAAGGAAATAGGTATGGTTAATACAGTATTTCGTAATCCAAGTGGTTTAGATGAACAAGATGGAGGTAATATTTCTAGTGCTTATGATATGGCATTGTTGATGCGTTATGCAATGCAAAATGAAGATTTTGTGAAAATAAGTGGAGCCCAATATTATACAAGTGAATGGAATTATCGTTGGAAAAATAAAAATCGCTTATTATTTGACTATGAATATGCAACTTCTGGTAAGACAGGATATACCAAACTTGCAGGAAGAACACTAGTAACAACAGCACAAAATGAAACTATGAATAGCATTGTAGTTACATTAGATATGTCAGATGATTTTACATTCCATAAAGAGCAACATACAAAAGCATTACAAGAAAATGAAAATATAACAGTATTAGAAGCAGGAACGTATAAGATTCAAGGTGGTACATTAGAAGTAAAACAACCGTTACAAATTAGTGTAAATAAAGAGGAAAAAACAAAATTACAAGTATACACGCATGTTGAAGATCATAACTTTATTGTGGAAGTAAGAAAAGGTATGAACACACAAGTATACACATATACATTACAGTGAGA
>CAJFOG010000065.1 GCA_904395785.1 uncultured Eubacterium sp.
CAATGTGCCTCAAAACATCAAGATTGGCGCACATATTCTCTAGATTATGAAGGCAATCAAGAAAACTTTCAACACAACTTATTTCAAGTGTCATTAGATACACCATACATTGATGCCATGCAAAAAAAATACCCTACTTCACACACCTTATTCACAATCACACAAGATACCTTATCTCAGCATTTAGAAGAAGCAATGATTGCTCGTGAACAGCCTGGTATGGCTGATGTAGATGCATCTTTATTATGGCTATGTAAACAAGTAGGTAAAAAAGATAACATTATTTTAAGTGGTGAATGTAGTGATGAGATTTTTGGTGGCTATCCATGGTTTTATCGTGATGAATTTAAAAACCTTACAACCTTTCCTTGGTTACGCTCATCTAAAGAAAGAATTTCACTACTGCATGATGATGTGAAAAACTTACCATATCAAGACTATCAACAACATCAATACCACACTATTGCAGACCATATACAATATTTAGATAGTGATACAAAACAAGATCAATTTGCTCGTTTACAAACACAATTATGTTTACATTGGTTTATGCAAACACTTGTAACACGCCAAGTATGTGAAGGAAAACATGCAGGTGTAAATATACGTGCTCCATTTGCAAATGTCAAATTATTAGAATATGTTTACAACATCCCATGGGAAATGAAGTTTTACAATGGACAGGAAAAAGGAATCTTACGTCAAGCTTATGCTGATATACTACCAGAAGATGTTGCCTTTAGAAAGAAAAATCCATTCCCTAAAACACACAACCCTAAATATGCACAACTTGTTGCAGACATGCTTGCACAACGCTTAAAAGACAGTAGTAGTCCATTACATGTATTATTTAACCATGATAAACTACAAGAGTTAATTGATACAAAAGGTTCTTCCTTTTCATTACCATGGTATGGCCAATTAATGAGTGGTCCTCAATTAGTTGCATATTTATACCAAATTGATCGTTGGATGCATCACTTTAATATTCAATTATCTATTTAATATAAAAAATGGTAGGTACTTTAAATCCTACCATTTTCTATATGTTCTTGTGTTAATTCTACTGCCTCAATATCTTTAAATCTTTGAATTAATTTTTGTGCTGTAATTTGTAGTAAACGCATATCTTCATAGGAACGCTCGAAGTCATTAGAAATCGCACGATAACGTTTTTCAAATCGTTCAAATTCTACTTGTAACTTTTTTAATTCTTTTTGCATTTGTTCAACATGTTCATTTCTTTTTACACCTAAATAAATCGATTTCATAGCAGTTAAATATGCCATTAACGTTGTAGAGGAAACAATATATACTTTACATTCATAGGAATATTGTATCAACTCCTCGCACTGTGCATACACATAAGAAAAAATCGCTTCTGCTGGTAGAAATAAATATGCAAAATCACAAGTTTCATAAGGAATAATATACTTTTCTTGAATATCTTTAATATGCTTTTTCATATCTTGTATAAACATTATATGATACTTTTTTTGTTCCTCTTTACTCGTCGCTTTTTGTATTTTTTGAAAATTTTCTAAAGGAAATTTCGCATCTACGCATATTTTAGAAAATGTTTCTTTCCCAAAAATCACTGCATCTACGATTGCCCCATTGCTTAACTTATATTGTTTAGCATATAACATATGATGATTCCCCATTGCATTTTCTAAAATCGTATATAATTCTGTTTCTCCATAAATTCCCCTTGTTTTTTTATCTGTTAATACATGTTGAATTTCTTGAATAGATGTAGAAACTTCTTTTAAAGACTGCTGACTTTCTTGTATACGTATCATTTGTTCTATCATTTGATGCATACTTGTATCTGTCTTGGCATATCCTTGTAGTAAAGTATCGTGTACTTGTTTTTCCATTGTAAATAATTTTTTTGTAGTAGTCTCATTTAAGGTAGATAAATCTTGACGAACAACACCATGAAAGTTTTGAAACATCCCTTGCATTTGTTGTTGTAGCTGTACAATCATCTCTTGTTGTCGTTTTTCATTTTCCATTAACATATGCTTTACTCTTAATTTATCAATTTGCATTTGTTTTCGCATATATACGATAAGTATTGCCATTACGATAATACATATAAAAAGAACAAACCATTCCATTTCATAACCTCATTTCTATTAAACGTAGCAATTATATCATTATTGATACAAGTATGCATAATATTTCTTACATAAGTTTAAACTTCTTTTCATACTACGAATAGAAATAGGTACTACATATTTACTATCATCACAAAACTGTACAAGTACTCCATCTGGATGCACATTCACCCTTTGTATATATTTATAATTAATCCAAATACATGCGTCATTCAAATATGAAGATGTCGGAAACAACAAATCTCTTGTATTTTCCGATATTAATATCGGCACTTTTTGACGGCACTTCAAAATATACATCGATGCATCTTTTCTTCCTTCAAATGTACTCCCATGTTGTAAACACCACTGTTTTAAAAACAGAATACCTTCTTGATTCCAAACAATTTCTTCCCCGTATTCTTTATATAATACAACTTGTCTTTGTATTTTATATTTCAACATAAATATCATATGCATCCCCCTCCTTTCCAACATACCATATCATATTGATTCATCATACAGCTGATATTGAAAAAATATTTGCTACATAATCTAATAAATAAAAAAGAATACTCATCAAGAGTATTCCTAGCAACAACCACCATCGCAGCTACATCCACCGCCACAGTCACATCCGCCACCTTGTTGTGCAGCCATTTGTTGTTCATACATTAATGTATCAATTACAATACATTCAATCTCAACCTTCACATCTTTAGGCAAACGAGCTACTTGTACACAGCTTCTTGCTGGATATGGTTCTTCTAAATAAGATCCATACACTGTATTTAATTGATCAAACTCATTTAAATCACTCATAAAAATAGTAGTTTTTACGATGTGATGAAAATCAAGACCCATTTCTTGTAATACAGTATGTAAGTTTCTCATTACTTGATGTGTTTGTTCTTCAATCGTAGTACCTACTACTTCACCTGTTTTAGGATCTAATGGTACTTGTCCAGATACATACACAAAATCTCCTAGTTTTACAGCTGGAGAGTATGGTCCCAATGCTTTTGGTGCATTTTCAGGGTTAATTGACTTTAAAAACATATTCATTTGTATTACCTCCTAGAAGTTTTCTTTCCTATATCATTATAACGAAATCTCATAAAATTTCAATCATCATGCTTATTTCCAATTTCAAACTTTCCATTTTTTTCAATACATATTTTTGGATATGTACCTCCCACATGGAACACAATAGTATCAGGAGGTATGTAAAATGAAAAAAAATAAAAGTAAAAGTAAAAAACAAGAAACAACACGCTTCGTCGCTGCTAGACGTAATTCCGATGGAACTTTAAGTGAGTTCAAAGACAACAACGGTAAAACATACGATTACGAACAAGCATTAGAAGCAGTAGAACAAGGCTTAATTGAAAATGCTGTTCCATTTACTGGAAGAGATGGTGCTCGTCATATTCGTGGGATTAACGATGGTGATGAAAGCACAAACTTAAAAAACTTAGAAGAATTCTAAAAA
>CAJFOG010000066.1 GCA_904395785.1 uncultured Eubacterium sp.
CCTCTATCTATCAATTCTTTAAAATCTTCTACTCCTATTGGTATATTCTTCATCCACACTCTCTCCTTTCCACATTTTTTATTATAAATAGTATACCACATCATCTACTCTTAATCTAATATATTAAATGATATAAACAAGTAAAAAGTCGACATAATTGCCGACTTTTTTAATTTGCATTTGATGCTGACACTTTTACTTTACTAAATAATTCAGAGATGATTTTTTTCGTTGTCTCATCGTATTCAAATACTTCATCTTTTGCATTATTTGTACGTGGAGTATAAGAACTATAACCTTCATATTCTCCACCATTTTGTGATAATTCTGCTAAAACATCAGCGTTCGCAGACGTATATCCAACATAACTTGAATTATCATAAGCTCCTTCATAACTTGTCACAAAGTTAATAAATTCATGCGCTAGATCTACATTTTTCGCATTTTTTGGAATAACCATTGCATCACTCCATAAGTTCGTACCTTCTTTTGGCATAAAGTAGCCCATATTTTCATTTTCACTCATAACGTAAGTGGCATCACCTGAATAGATAAGACCTAATGCTTTTCTTCCTTGTGCCATATTATCGATGATTTCATCAGTTACAATTTCAGGTTCCATTGTATTTACACACTGTAATAACCATTCATACGCTTTTTGTAATTCGGCCTTACTTTTTGTATTCATAGAGTAACCAAGTGCTTTTAATGCCATCATAAACGAATCACGTTCAGAATCATATAAGTAAATATCTCCTTTGTATTTTGTATCAAGGAAAATATTATATCCTTCTTTTTCTAAATCTTCTAAACTTACTTTTGTTTTATCATATACGATACCTACCGTTCCCCAGAAATATGGAACAGAGTAATCATTATTAGGATCATATGGTAATCCAGTAACACCATCCGCAAGATAGTCTAAACAATCTAATTTAGAATAATCTAATTTTTGAAGTAAACCTTCAGAAATTAAACGTTCAATCATATAATCACTTGGAACTAAAATATCATATGATTCTTGATTTGCTACTTTAATGTACATTTGTTCATTAGATTCAAAGTTTTCCATCACAACCTTAGCCCCTGTTTTTTCTTCAAACATAGGAATTAAGTTTTCCCCAGTATATTCTCCCCAGTTATAAATATGTAATGTTTGTCCTTCATAAGGCTTTTCAATCGTTTGAAAATGACGAAAACTAAACATACTTATCATAAGCGCGACAACTATCCCACATGTTCCAAACCATACAAAACGTTTTTTCTTACTAGTCGTATGCTCCTTTTTCGCTCTCATCATTGGAATTACATTAATAAAAACTAATACTACTGTAATTAACACAACTACAAGCGTTGATATCGCATTAATACTTGGATTTACACGTTTACTCATTGTATAAACCATAATACTTAAGTTTTTTACACCTCTACCTGTCACAAAGTATGAAATGATGAAATCATCAAATGACATTGTAAAGGCAATCAAGGCACCAGAAACAATTCCAGGCATAATTTGTGGAACGATTACTTTAGTTAATGATTGCCAAGGGGTTGCCCCTAAATCCATAGCTGCATCTGCTAAGTTTGGATCTAATGACTTAATTTTCGGCATTACACTTAACATTACATATGGTGTACAAAACGCAATATGTGCTAACAACATTGTCATATATCCCTTTTCAATACGGAATGTAATAAACAATAACATTAACCCAATTGCAGTTACAATCTCAGGATTCATAATTGGTAAATCACTTATTTGTAATACTACATCTTTTACAATACGCTTTGACTTTGATAAGCCTATCGCAGTAATTGTTCCTACAACAGTAGAAATCACAGTTGCCAATAAGGCAATTGTACAACTCGTATATAACGATTCCATCATATCGTGAGATTCCAACATATGCTGATACCATTTCAAAGAGAATCCAGTAAAGTTTGTTAATGACTTGCTTTCATTAAAAGAAAAGACGATCATGAATACAATTGGTAAATAAAAGAATAGTAAAATCGCAATCATCAAGCCTTTTCCTATAGGTCTTTTATTCTTTTTCATGATTACTTCATCTTACCTCCTTTATTACGACTTTCCGCCTTTCTTACAGCCATCATCATAACCATCATGATAACGGCCATAATCATTGAAATCGCACTTCCAAAATTCCATTCTCCTACGGTAATAAATTGGTTTTCAATAATATTACCAATTAAGAAATATTGCCCTCCACCAAGAAGTTTTGGGATAAAGAAAGAACTAACAGCAGGTAAGAAAACAAGTGTTATCCCACTAATTACACCAGGTAATGATAGTGGAAATGTAACTTTCCAAAATGTTTGAAGACGGTTTGCCCCTAAATCATGACTTGCCTCTATTAAAGAGTAATCCATCTTACATAACGATGTATTAATTTGTAAAATCATAAATGGAATAAAGTTATATACCATTCCTAATAATACTGCACCTTCTGTATATAGTAATTGTTGATTACCTAATCCAAACCAACTTAATATTTGCTGTGCAATACCACCATCAGATAATATCCCGATCCATGCATACGTACGTACTAACATGTTTATCCACATTGGTAAAGTAATCGCAAGAACTAAAATATTACGTACACGATCACTACTACGTGCAATAAAGTAAGCAATTGGATAACCTAATAATATACATATTACTGTCGTTTTCATCGCAATGACAATAGAACGCCATAATACAAGTAAAAAGTCTGGATCTGTAAAAAACTTTTTATAGTGCTCAAAAGTTAGTGAGAAATTAATAATACTGTTCCCCTGATCTGTCACAGAATATAACGCAATCAGAAGCATCGGCAATAACAGTATTAATGCACTCCATACAATATATGGCCATGCCAATTGAGAAAATCGTTTCATCTAAATCCCATCTTCTCCATTACATGAATATCTTCTGGGAAGAATGTTAGGCCGACTTCTTTTCCTTCTTCCACAAAATCAGTAGTATGTATTTTCAATACTCTTCCTGTTGTAGAGAATGTGATACGATATACACCTTCTTTAATTTGCTCATCATCAAAGTCATAATCAACACTAATATCAATAGATGTATCTTCATCGCTTAACTTCCAACCTTGTGCATTTGCCCAAGTTTTTAAATCTGTATCTAACGCTACTGACTCTTTAATTTCATCTACTGTTTTAAAGAAGTTAAATGCCATAATCGCTTCATTCGCTTTCTCATTTTTCACAAATGGCTGATTCACCACAAAAATTGTACGTTGAATGGATGTTCCATTAGCAGTAGAGAATGTAACAGGATATTCTCCAATTTCTGCTTTCACATCATAATCAATACGGCTAATAGATATATATTCATCACTTTCTGGATCCCATGCTTGTGCATCTGCACGTGCAATAATTTCAGCATCATTTAATTGTTCTAAGTCTTCAATATCCACATAAAAATCATTCGCAGATATTTTTTCTTTTCCATTTTCTGAAGTTACATCATGGTTACGAATAACATGCATATTTACTGTCACACTTGTACCTGGTACTGTTTCTACCATAACTTCATAATGTACACCTTTAAATAGCACACTTAATACTTCACCAGTTAGCTTTCCTTGTTCCATGTCTACAATATCAATATCTTCAGGACGAATTACAACATCTACAGCCTCATTTTCTTTAAAACCATGATCCACACAATCAAACACAATATCATCAAATTTTACTTTATAATCTTCTAACATTTTCGCAGACAAAATATTACTTTCTCCTATAAAACTTGCCACATAACGGTTTTGTGGTTCATTATAAATATCTTCAGGAGTTCCCACTTGTTGAATATTTCCATCTTTCATTACAACAATTTTATCAGACATTGTTAATGCTTCTTCTTGATCATGTGTTACAAAAATAAAAGTAATTCCTACTTCTTGTTGAATACGTTTTAATTCATATTGCATTTCTTTTCTTAATTTAAGGTCTAACGCACCTAATGGTTCATCTAACAATAATACTTTAGGTTCATTCACTAAAGCACGTGCAATTGCGACACGTTGTTGTTGTCCACCAGACAACAATGTAACATTTTTATGTTCATACCCTTCTAACCCAATTAGTTTCAACATTTTCATTACCTTTTGTTCAATGACATCTTTACTCATTTTCTTAATTTTTAAACCAAAGGCAATGTTTTCATAAATACTCATATGTGGAAATAATGCATATTTTTGAAATACTGTATTTAATTCTCTTTTATGAGGAGGTACCTTACTAATATCTTCCCCATCAAAAATAACAGCACCTTCACTTACATCCAAAAACCCTCCAAGAATGCGAAGTAATGTAGTTTTTCCACATCCACTCGGTCCTAATAATGTTACAAATTCATTTTCATAAATGTCTAAATTGACACCTTTTAATACTGTTTGTCCATCGAATTCTTTTACAATGTTGCGAAACTGTATTAACTTCTTTTTTTCCTCCATGTACAATCTCCTTTTCTAAAACATTGGTGGTGTAGTAATCCATAATACACATGCATCACTATTGCTAGTATTTTCTAAATAATGACTAATACTACCATCTAAATAAAATGTTTCTTTCGCTTTTAAACGATATCTACGATTCCCTCTTACTAACACAACACTTCCCTTTAACACATAGCCAAATTCTTCACCGTTATGACATTCCATTACCATACTTTTCTCATGCCCATGTAATGTTAAAAGGATTGGTTCCATTTCATTTTTTTGTGCATTAGGAATCACCCATTCAATCGTATATTCATCCTTTTCATTCAAAAAAAAATCTTGTGTTTGAAAAACAATTTGCTCCTCCGTATCATCACTACGAAAAAACTCCGATAAATTCGTTCCTAACGCCTCTAATATATCTTCTAACGTAGAGATGCTAGGACTGGTCAGGTTACGCTCCACCTGCGATAAAAACCCCTTGGTCAGCTCACTTCGAGCTGCAAGTTCTTCCAAGGTCAGATCATTTTTAATACGTAAATTTTTTAATTTCCTTCCTATGTCCACGCGGCACCTCCTGTTTTCATTTACTAAACTTTTGATTTAAAAAATCAAACAAAGTAATTATACAGTTTTCTAAACAGAATGCAAGTAAAAATTCAATATTATAATAAAAAAGTTCACAAATAGTAAACTTTAGATACAAAAAAAACTGATGCTTCCATCAGTCTCTTTGAAAACTAATAAATTTAGCACCTTGAAATGTCAATA
>CAJFOG010000067.1 GCA_904395785.1 uncultured Eubacterium sp.
ACAATGTTTTATCGAATTTATCAATATAAAAATATATTGACAGTTAGAGTAATCGCTATTACAATTACAGTAGGAGCATACTTAATACAGGCGTTTGTAAATATTAATCAACCAATATCAACGCCATTGTTATTTATTTGTTTAGGTTTGATAGAAAATAAAATAAGGGGTGTACAGTATGAATAAGAAAAAACAACAAGGGTTTACTCTTGTGGAGATTGTAGTTGTGTTAAGTATAGGATCAATTGTTCTTTCTATGGTAGGAAGTATGATTGTCTTTTCAATGAATATGTTTGCGAGTGGAGTAGGTGAAGTACAAGATAGTATTTCTATTAGTGAACTACAAGATTTATTAAAAACAGAATTAGAAAGTGCTACTGAGATTGTGATTACGCAAGATTCAGATCAATTACCACAAGGCAAATGGAATAGTTTTGCGATAACAGATGCGAATGGTTTAACACAAACAATTACCAAAGATGATAATACAACAAATACAATTAGCTTTAAAGATTTTGGTTCTTTAAAAGATGAGATAACGTTAAAAATAAATTTAGAAAATGATACAAGTAAAGGAAAATATGCGAAAGTAACAATTACAGATGACATTTCCTATGTTGTGTCTTTGATGAATGCGCAATTTAATAAGACCAATAGTGATGTAGAGATTAAAGATGATATGGTATTATATTATAAAAAAGAACCTAGAAAAGTAGCGTTCACAGATGATAGTAGTAACAGTGGTAATAGTACAACAAATCCAGTAGTGCCGCCAACGACGACACCTGAATCTGATTCTGTGGATCCAGATCCAGCTCCAAGTGGAACTATTGAAGATTATATTGTAGGCGGGGCACATAATTTTGGTAGTAGTTCAAATTTATCAGGAGTGAATTCATGGAATACTGTACCTTTAAAAAAAGGTTCTATATATTTTAATAAAAATGATGGATACTGGTATCAGGTTCTTCAAGATAATAAATGGATAGATGGTAGTCAAACAGGAAGTAACGCAGGAAATGGTATTAGACGATTAGACCCTTATATAGAACATAATAAAAATCATTTTAAAGGGGAAGTATTTATATGGGAGGCTACAGGAGAATATTTTGAATGTTTGCAAGATGTAAAAGATTATCCATTACCATATAATGAAAATGGAAAATTTGTGATAAATTCTGTTAATTATTGGAAAAAATTAGATAAACAACCGACAGTAAAAATGCAGTTTCAAGTAAAATATTCAGAAGGTCAAGAACCTTTAGAAACAGTAGTTGATCAATTAGATACAGATGTAAAAAAGTATAAATATTTGGGAGAGTATGATGCTAGTAAAAAATCACAATATAAAGTTGGAGATATGGTTGTGATAACTTATCAAGCAAAGTTTGGAAAAGATTATCGTGAATTTTATAGAAAAATATATGATTATGATTGTGAGCCAGGGAAAACTGATAATAATGGCAAACTAGCATGGAAATTATATTCAAAACAATATAGTGAATTGAGTGCATATGAGATAGGAGATGTTCTATCTATGACATGGGGTAGTGAAGTAAGATATATGCAGTTTAGGAAAAAACATGATGAAAGTAAAAGTAACTCTTGGTTCTATGGAAATTCTTGGAATTCATGGAATAATGATACTGATACAATACGTATAAGATAGTAAATAAATAAAAATGCCAATGTAATTAAACTATTTATATTCATTGGCATTTTTTTGTGAATAATCCATACTCAATTACATTAAAGGTTTTTTAAGAAGCAAATAAAATACATAAAGTAATTTTTTGATTTTTTTGATATTAGGAAGCGCATCTAAATGAATAATATAAAAATTATATATAAGTTATGAGAAGTAAGTAGGAATAAATATAACATTTTATATTAAACATTTATAGCATTTAATATATTAGATTAGGAAAGTTTAATGTGGTATACTATGTATAATAAGAAATGTGGAAAGGAGAGAGTGTGGATGAAGAATATACCAATAGGAGTAGAAGATTTTAAAGAATTGATAGATAGAGGC
>CAJFOG010000068.1 GCA_904395785.1 uncultured Eubacterium sp.
AGAAAAGAAACGTTTAGAAGAACTAGAAAAACGTGAAGCAGAAGTAACACGAAGAGAACTGATGTCAACCGCTAGAGAAACGCTAGTAAATAAAAAATTACCTGTAGAATTAGCATCAGTATTAGATTATTCAAGTGCAGACGCGTGTAATCAATCGATTGAGACAATTGGTAAAGCGTTTCAAGACGCTGTACAGTCAGCTGTTGCATCACGCATTGCTGGTACAAATACAATGAGAAAATCAAATGTAGGTAATACAACATCACTAACAAAAGAAGATATTAGTAAAATGTCAGCAAAAGAAATTAATGAAAATTGGGAAGAAATTCAAGAATTAATGAAGAATGGACAATTAAATTAAAGGAGGATTAAGTTATGTCAATTCAAAATTTTATTCCAACAATTTGGAGTGCTCGTCTTTTAGAACATTTAGATAAAAGACATGTTTATTTAAATTTGTTAAATAGAGATTATGAAGGAGAAATTAAAAACTTTGGTGACACTGTTAAGATTAACCAAATTGGAGAAGTAACAATCAAAGATTACACAAAAGGTGGAGATATTGATGTTCCTGAAGATTTAAGTGGAGAACAACAATTACTAAAAATTAATCAAGCGAAGTATTTTAATTTTGGTGTTGATGATGTAGATAATGCACAAACAAATCCTAAATTGATGGATAAAGCGATGGAGCGTGCAGCATATGCAATGAATGATGTTGTTGATCAATTTGCAGCAAATTTATTAGCGGTAAATGTACATGCAGATAATACGATTGGTTCAGATACTACACCAGAAGTCCCTACAGCTGATACAGCGTACGATTTATTAGTTGATTTAGCTACAAAATTAACAGAAGCAAATGTTCGTATGGACGGACGTTGGGTGGTTATTCCTGCTTTTTATCACGGACTATTATTGAAAGATAAACGATTTGTAGGTAATGGTTCAGATTTTAACAAGGCTATTTTGGAAGGTGGAGAAGTAGGTTCAGCCGCAGGATTTACTATCTATGTATCGAATAATGTTCCAAACACAGAGGGAGCTAAATACAAAATTATCGCTGGAACAAATGAAGCAGGTTCTTATGCTGAGCAGTTATTAAAAACTGAAGCATATCGTCCAGAAAAAAGATTCTCTGATGCAATCAAAGGCTTGCATGTATATGGAGCTAAAGTGCTTCAAAGTAAGTGTATTGCGGTATTAACAGCAAATAAAAAGTAGGAGGTACATATGGCTTGGATTTATAATAAAAAAACAGGTATCGTAACGGAATGCCATAATAAAGATGTGATCAATATATGTAAAAGTGATATTGATGGATTTATGGTAAGTGACAAATATGATACGTTAAAGAAACATGTTAAGATGTTGGAAGAAGAAGGAAAACAAGAAGAAAATGGGGAGAAATCATTAGAGAAAATGACGTTATCTGAATTAAAAGAATACGCAGAAGCCCAAGGAATTGAAATTAGTTCTAGTGCAACGAAAGCTGAATTGCTAGCAGTGTTAAGGTAATAGTATGTTAGATCCAAAAGAATTATTTCAACAAATGACTGGATGTACAGATGATGAAGCAGAATTGTATATTAGTTTGGCGGAATCAGATATATTGCGAGAAACTAATAGAACTGTTATACCATCTAAACTTTATTCAGCTTTAATTGATATTGCAGTAATACGATTCAATAGACAAGGTTCTGAAGGAGAAACTAATAGAAGTCAAGGTGGAGTATCAGTAACATTTGAATCATTACCTGGCTATATACAAAAAAGTGTTAGAGAGCATAGATTGGCAGGTGTTGGTGGTCGTGCGTTTGAACAGAAATAGAATGAAAGATTATTATCTAAGAAAACAAATTAATAAGAAAAATAATGAAGGTTCGTCTTATTTAGGTTATGATGAACCTTTTTGTTTTCAAGCAGAAATATGGCCAGCAAGTGGAAAGATACAGGCGGAAGTGTATGGACAAAGATTAAACTATATTCTTAATATGCTGTGTGAAGATATAAAGGATATTGCAGAAGGTGATGGAGTATGTGTATATGTTGATCAACGAGATACACCAGATTACAAAATCATTTCTATTAAGAAATATGATGATAATCGTTTTCCTCATATGCTTTGTGAATTAGAGAAGTTATGACAATAAAAAACTTAGACAAATTGATGAAACGCATCAATCAATTACAGAAAATAACTTCTACAAGAGAATTTGAAAAGATTGTATCAAGAAATAATAAAGCGATTGTGCAGGCTAATGCGAAATTGCTTGCACCTGTAAATAATGGGGAATTAAGAAATAGTATCAATGCAGATACCGAAATAAAAGGAAGTAGTATTATCGCATCTACATATACAAATAAGCAACAAGCATTGTATGTAGAGTTTGGGACAGGACCTAAAGGACAAGCAAATCATGAAGGAATATCGCCTAATGTAAATGTATCTTATTCTCAACATGGATGGGGGATACCTGCTGATAAGGTTGATCCGGCAGATGCATTAAGGTACAAATGGCCTAAAAGAGTGTATCAGGGTAAAGAATATTACATGACATCAGGTCAAGCTGCACAACCATTTTTATATCCTGCATTAAAAAATAATGAAACGAAAGTCATTAATAGAATAGCGAAAGATTTAAAAAAGAAAATAAAAGAAGGTGTAAGCAAGTGATTAATGTAAAAAGTAAAGTGTATTCTGCTTTATGTAGTGTATGTGATAATGTTACAGATGCTTTTCCATTTAACTTCGAACAGATGCCAAGTGTTCAATACATGGAAGAAGAAAATAAAGTTCATACATGGACCGATAATCAAGAAGAATTATCTTATGTGCGTTATAGAGTTGAGATTTGGGATAGATACAGTACATCCGATTTATCTTTAACAATAGATAAAGAATTAGCAAAATTAGGTCTTAAAAGAACCATGTGCCAAGACGTAGATGACCCATCAGGACTGAAACATAAAGTTATGCGTTATGAGGCAATATTGGAAGAAAAAGAAGATGGTTCATTGTTTGTTTGGCATGAATAAAAGGAGTGTGATTTTATGTTAGCGAATGGAGCTACATTAGCGTATAAAAAGAAAAGTGAATCAACATCAACTTTTAAAACATTAAAAGGCTTAAAGGAGTTACCTGAAATGGGAACAGACCCAGAAAAAGTTGATAACACAACATTAGAAGACACTGTAAAACGGTATGAGATGGGGATTGGAGATCCTGGAGATGTTGTATATAAATTTAAATATGATAATACATCATCAGATAGTCCTTATCGATTAATGAGAGCAGCACAAGAAAGTGGAGAAGTGTTGACATTTAAAGAAACATTAAAGGATGGGACGACTACTACCTTTGATGGGCAAGTTAGTGTAAAACGTACTGGGGGAGGTGTAAACGGGGTAATTGAGTTTAACCTAAGTATTGCGTTACAAAGTAATTTAACAATTCAGGACCCCGTAGCCTGAAACTAAAAATATAATTTTAAAAGAAGATAAAGGAGAAATAGAAGATGGAACAAACTAATAAACGATTACCATATGCATTGTGGGAAGTGAATGGAGAAGAATATAAATTAAAATTAACAACAAGTGCAATAACGAAAATTGAAGAAAAATATAAAACTAATTTATTGAACTTTATCATGGATGGAGGAATACCACCTGTTAGAGTAATGTTGGATATTACACATGCAGCAATGCAAAAGTTTAATCATGGCATCAAGGCAAAAGATGTTTATGAATTATATGATACATATATTGATGAAGGGGGTTCAATGACTGATTTTATGATGGATGTATTTATCCCTATTTTTAATGCAAGTGGTTTTTTCACAGAAGCTCAAGCGGAGGGAATGACAGACAGATTGAACGAAGCGAAAGAGCAGATGTAAACAAAACATTAACTGAACAAATAAATGAGCTTTATCCTATAGCAATTGATTGTGGGATAGAGCCTTTTTTATTCTGGGATATGTCTGTAGATGAAATCAGAGATAAGATTGAATCTTATGCCAGAGTAAAAGAAAGAAAATTCAAAGAAAAAGTAATTCTTAATAATGTATTAGCTGATCAAATATCTTCAAGGGTAGCAAGACTTTTAGATAACAAAGTAGAAATTAAGCAAATATGGGACTTTTTTCCAAATCTTTTTGAGGAAGAAAAGAAGCTATTTGAACAAGAAAAAGAACAAGACGAATTTGAAAGATACAAATTAAGAAAGAAACAATTTGCCAACAAAGTAAACAAAAAGTTTGGAGGTGATAATTAATGAGTGCTATGACTTTAGAAAAGTTACAAGTTATTATTGATGCTCAAATACAACCATTACAAAAAGAGTTGAATAAAATGAGAACTGAAATATCTAATGCAACAAAAGATGTAGTTAGCAAAACTAGCAGAATTAAGTCTGCTTTTTCAGGAATGGCTAAATTTTTAGCTACATTAGCAATTGGAGCTACATTTATTAAAATAGGTAAAAGTAGTTTAAATATGGCAAGGGAAGTAGAAGCATCAACACAACAAGTAAATCGTTTAATGGGAGAAAGTGCTCAGGCGTTTATGAGATGGGGAAAAGCTAGTGCGTTAGCTTTTAATCTATCTCAATCAGATGTAATGAATTTTGGAGCAGTTTATGGAAATTTATTAACATCATTTATTAGTAGTACTTCAGGTGTAGCCAAATATACTACAGAACTACTGAAAGCATCTTCGATTATTGCAAGTGGTACTGGAAGAACGATGGAAGATGTTATGGAGCGTATACGTTCTGGTTTGCTAGGTAATACTGAGGCAATTGAGGATTTAGGTATAAATGTGAATGTAGCTATGTTGGAATCTACAAATGCATTTAAACGATTTGCAGGAGATAATTCTTGGAATCAGTTAGACTTCCAAACACAACAACAAATACGTTTATTTGCCATTTTAGAGCAAACTTCAAAGAAATTTGGAGATACTGTTTTAAGCAATACAAACGCAAGTCTTGCGCAATTAACAGCAATAGTAAAAGATATTGCACTGAATATAGGAAATGCGTTACTTCCTATTTTAAATGCGGTGTTACCTATTTTCATTAACGTAGCAATGGCGGTAAGAACTGCAACGAGTTATTTAGCATCTTTTATGTCATTGTTGTTTGGTAAGAAAATAAATGGCGGTAAAAGTGTTATAGGAGATACTGCTAACTCTATAAAAGGAGCTACATCCGCACAAGATGATTATAACAATTCATTGGCTAATACTGGAGAACAAGCGAAAAAGACAGCAAAAGAAATGAATGCATTAATGGGGTTTGATCAGATAAATAAGTTAAGTGATGATTCTGACTCATCTTCTGGAAGCGGAAGTACGGGTTCAGGTGGGGGAATTTCGTCTGATTTTGGAGGGATTGATTTTGCTGATGCATTTCCAGAACAAGACTTATCACATATTCAAAAACAAGTGGATAAGGTGAAAAAGATTTTTAATGATTTAGCCTCTTTTTTAAAGAAACATAAAGCAGTAATAACTTCAATATTGGCTGGTATTGTTGCAGGTTTTTTGACGTTTGAAGTACTAAAGAATTGGGGGGATATTTCTAAAGGAGCATCATCATTGATTGCGCCATTAAAATGGGTTGCTGCTGCATTTTCAACGCTTTTTGGCAGTATTTCTGAAGGAAGTGGAATTCTTGTTGGATTTCAAGCGGTATTTGGTACAGCCGCAGGAACAGCATTAGCAGTAGCTGCAGTTATTGCTGTTATAACAGCAGCACTTGTTTATCTTTACCAAACATCAGAAAGTTTCAGAAACTTAGTGAATGAATCTATTACATTATTCGTCGGTATCTTAACCAATCTATGGCAAAATGTTTTAGTGCCATTAGGGACATTGTTATTTGATATATTTAATACCATTGTAGTGCCATTAGCAGTATTTATTGCTGAAGTTGTAGTAAAGGCAGTAGAAGCAGTAGCTACAATTGCATTAAGTTTTTGGCAAAATATCTTAGCTCCTATTGCTAATTTTTTGGTTGATATACTGGCAATTGCTTTACAAGGGGTAATTGATGTATGGCTTGCTTGGAAACCTAAAATAGAACTAATTTACGGTGTAATTAAAACGATTTGGGATAATATGTTATCTCCTTTGGTAGATTGGATAGTTTCTGTATTTATTAAAGTGTTTGAGAATTGGGGAGAAGTCATAAAAAGGTTAATACCGAATGTAAAACAAATATTTCAAGGATTGGTGAACTTTTTAGTTGGAGTTTTTACGTTTGATATTAAAAAGGTATGGCAAGGAATCACACAAATATTCCAAGGGTTTGGAAATTTCTTGAATACAATCTTTACAACAGACTGGTCCAAATCATTCGGCTTAGTAGGTGGAATTATTAATGGATTACTAGCTAATGCTAAAAATACTTTTAATTCTCTGAAACAAGTTTTTAATGGAATCATAGATTTTATAAAAGGAGTATTTACAGGAAACTGGTCGCAAGCATGGAATGGACTAAAAAATATTTTAAGTGGAGTTGTAGGAACATTTACTGGAATTTTTAAAGGACCATTAAATGCAATTATTGGACTTGTTAATGGTGCAATAGGTGGATTAAATAGTATTAGTGTAACTATTCCAGATTGGGTGCCATCTTGGGCCGGTGGAGGTAAGCATTTTGGTATAAATTTACCTAAAATTCCTTATCTAGCACGAGGTGGTATAGTTGATAGTGCTACACTTGCGATGATTGGGGAAGCAGGAACAGAGGCTGTTGTACCATTGGAAAACAATACGAGAGGATTAGACTTATTAGCGAATAAATTGTTACAAAGAATGCCATCATCTCAAAATGGCGATACACAACAAGGTGGAGATTTATACATAACGCTGGTGTTAGAAACTGGTGAGATATTGATTAGAAAAATAATCAAAGATTATAACAGTTATATAAGAGCTAGAAATGGGGAAGGAGGTTTCATATTCTAATATGTTGAAAATTAATAATATTAGAATGCCAGAACCAGCACTTAATGGTTTAAAAATAAGCAAAGAAAAAATATGGTCTAAAAATACAGGTAGGGTTTCATCAGGGGAAATGGTTGGGGATGTTGTCGCTAGAAAGATAACATTGTCAATTCAATGGCCAAGACTAACTGAAGAACAAGTAGCATTAATTGATAAAGCAATTGATCCTGCTTTTGTTAGCGTTTATTTTAAAAACCCAAATACAAACAAGTACGAAACAAGAACTTTTTATGCAGGAACACCTACTTATCCTGTATACTCATACGCATTAGGTAAATATGAAGGTGTAGCAGTAGATTTGATTGAAAAATAAGAGATTAAGTGAGGTGAAAAAGTTATGCAAAGCACCTCTAGTGCATATCAAATAATGATTACAGAATCTTCAAGACATTTTTTAACTAAAATAAAAGTGGGAGATTCAGAATATAGTGATTTAAGAAATTTTAAATTACATACAGGTATTATCGGTGGTGATCATATCACATTCGGTAATACCTTTTCTTCTTATGTAGAATTTGAGATGGATGACATACCATACGCAACTTTTCTTCAAGGTAAAAAAGCAGAAGTATATATAGGGTTAGAACTAGATAATAGTATCGAATGGTTGAAGATGGGGGCTTTCTTTATTTCTAAACCAATTCGAGATGATATGGTCATTAAGATAAAAGCCTATGATTATTTTTATAAATCAGAAATTGCTTATTTCACTGATTTAAAAGGAAAGCAGAAGATAGGGACTATTCTTAATGAGTTATGTAAAAAAATAGGAATATCGTACGGAGGAGGTGGAGATGATGCTGAACTTTACTCAATTGATAAGCTAACAGGATTAAAAATAAGAGAAGCAATTGGGGTTTTAGCAGCATATTCAGGAAAAAATGCAATTATAGATAGAAATGAGCAGTTAAAACTTAAATGGTTTAGTAATACAAATCAAGTGATTACTGCAAGTCGTTTTACTGACCCATTAGATATAGATGAAAATAACACACTCATAAATTCTTTAAAATGTGCACTTGGAGACGAAAAAGATACGATTATATCGTGTGGAACGGGTACAGGAATAGAATTTTCTAACACAGAGATGACAGAAACTAGATTAAACACTTTATTGAGTAGAATAAAGGGTTTTTCATATCGTGCTTGCGTGCTTAATTTAGCATTAGGTCAACCAGAATTTGAAGTGGGAGATATTATTACTGTTGAAGACAAGAAAGGAAATCAATATATTGTCCCAATTATGGAAATGACAATAGAAGTTGATGGTGGTTGTTTATGTACTATTACATCAAAATCTAAATCAGAAGAAGAAAAAGAGTTTGAGTTTAAAGGAACACTTACAAAGAAGGTAGAATATCAAGCTACACAACTAGCTGTATTTAAAGAAGTGATTACAGATAAGATAAATGCTGTTGTTGGTAACTTTGAAACAATCAATACGAACTATCTTAATGTAAATGGTAAATTAACTGCATTAGAAGGACAGTTTAATGATTTAAAATCAACAACAATTACAACTACATATCTTGAATCTAATTATGCAAAAATCGATTTAACTAATATAAAAGATGGAAGTATTACCACTGCAATGATAGGTACTGGGGTAGTAGGTAATGCACAAATTGCAGATGGTAGTATTACTGATGCGAAAATCGTTACTTTGACTGCAAATAAAATAAATGCAGGAACATTATCTGTTGAAAGGTTAGTAATAAGTGGATCAGATAAAAGTATTGTTTATGCTATTAATAATGCAGGTGATTTAGTTTCTACATCTGTTGATACAATAGATGGTAATGTATTAACACCAAGAACAATTACAGCAGATAAAGTAGTGGCGGAATCTATAACAGGAAACGAAATAGCTTCTAGGACAATTACTGCGAATAAACTGGTTGCAAATAGTATTACGAGTGCAGAGATATCAGCAGGAGCTATAACAACAAGTGAATTAGCTTCAGGGGCTGTAACGGCTGCAAAGATAGCGGCAGGAACAATCACAGCTACACAAATAGCTTCAAATACAATTACATCGGATAAGATAGCTACAGGAGCTATTACCATAGGAAAATTAGATTCATCCACACAAAGTACAATAAATGGAGCGGCACAAAAAATTTATCATACTACAACAGGAACATCAGGTGCATCAGGATATTTTTTACTTGCTCAATTCAAAATCACTGGAGTGTATGTGAATCAGCCAATTAAAATATCGATTATTAATAGAGGTAGATTACCATCCAGTGTGTGGATTAACTTTGCAAATGCGAATAGTACCGATCCAGGAATATCTACATTGAAGAAAAGTGGTACAGCTAACTTTTATATGGCAAAAGCTACTACAAGTACTTGGAATTTATATGTGCAAAAGTCAGAAGCATATGACAATTTATCTGTGACTGAATTTGAATTAGGCGCACATAACAAAAGTAGAATGACGATTACATGGCAATCTTCACAAGTAAGTGCATTGCCGTCAGGATATACTACCGCTACTCAATTAGCAGCAAGTGCAGAGTGGTGTTATAACAATAATATTTCATATATAAATGGTGGAAAGATTTATACAGGTACAGTGACGGCTGTGCAGATTGCAGCAAATGCCATTACATCTGATAAGATTAATGCGAAAGCTGTAACAGCTGATAAATTAAATGTTACATCTTTATCTGCTATTTCAGCTAATCTTGGTACAGTAACGGCAGGAACTATTAAAGGTACTACAATTAGTGCAGCAACTATATCTGGAGGAACTATAACAGGTACTGCAATAAAAGGTGGATCAATAACATCAGGCACAACAATTAATGTAAACACAGACTTAACAGTAGGAAACAACATTTATATTAATCAATCTGTAAATAGTATTAAAAGTATCAAATTTAATGCAGATAATTATATACAAAA
>CAJFOG010000069.1 GCA_904395785.1 uncultured Eubacterium sp.
AATAAGTAGGTATGTCGCCTACTTTATTTTTATATTTGAAGCTAATGTTTGTAAATCTTGTGTTTCACTTTGGTTAAATTGAATAATGCAAGCATCATTTTCATCATAGCGAGGAATAATATGTACATGAAAATGCATAACAGTTTGACCTGCATGCTCTCCTGTATTGCTTAAAATATTCACACCTTTTGCTTGTGTTTTATCTACAATACGATTCGCAAGTTTTTTTGTTACTTTCATAAGATGAGCAAGTGTTTCGTCATCACAAGTTAAAAAGTTATCGTAGTGTGTTTTAGGAACTACTAATGTATGTCCTTTTGTAACTTGAGAGATGTCTAAAAAAGCTATAACTTGATCGTCTTCATATAATGTATGGTTAGGAATTTCACCCTTAATAATTTTACAGAATATACACATAAAATATCCATCCTTTCTAATTTTATTATAACATAAATGAAAGAAAAGAACCTACGAGGTTCTTAATCTTGTACAATATATGATTCATAAGAAGATTTTATTCCGTTATATACATCAATATCATAAATAGTAAAATTATGCTCTTTTAAGTAGTATGACCATATAGTTGTGTTTATACTACTAGAAGAGGATGAAGCATCACTGGCAATTTTATCTAGTGCTTCTTGTTCATATTCACTTGTATCATTACTTACAATATTTACAACATAATATACACTATTTGTACTATCTTTCATTACAGAATTCATAATACCTTTTTTAGCATCTACCATTTTTGTGAATATATCGCTAGGAATACTACTTTCAGAATAGTAAATAGTCTCTTTTCCGCCATCACTATTTGAATTTTCGTATTTTTCAGCAGTTTTTATAAAATCTTCACCATCTTGAATTGCTTTTAATGCTTTTTTTGCATTATCTTCATTACCAATTGTCATAATTTGTGCTTTTATAGGCGTATATGTAGATAATATAGATTGTTTTTTATCATTTACATATTTTTCAACTAAAGCCTTTTCTTTTAAAGTTGGATAACTTACTTGCTCCATGTAATTTTCTTTACTAGAAAATCCCATATTTTTCAAATAATCTAAAAATTTATCATCGTCGTATTTTAAACTTGTTTGCATTTCACTTACTTTTGAAGTAGCTTCTTTTTTCATTTCATGAGTTAATGTAATATTTTCTTTCTCGTATATTTTTTCTTTTACTAATGCAAGTGTAGCACTACCGCTTGTATCACTTTTTTTCATCATATTGAAAACATTGCCACGAGTAATTTTTGTATCACCGATAGTTATTAACGCTTTTGAAGAATCAGATACTTGTGCCGTAGCATCTTTACAGCCACTTAGTGTAAATAAACAAGCACTTACACATATTAAACTTAATGTTTTTTTCATCTAGATGGCCTCCTATTCTTTAATTCCCAATGTATCCATAATGGATTGTTTCATGTTGTCATCAGCGTATGTTATATTCAATTTTTGTGCAGCTTCCCACATAAATGTTCCAGTAATATTTGATTCATTATTCGCAATGTTTGTATATAATGTATCTTTAATATCTTTATTGTTTTTTAATTCTTCTTTTGTTGTATCACCAGCTTTAATTAAATGCCAACCTTTGTAGTTATCGTTACTTTCTTTTACCCATTCACTTGTTTCATTTGAAGAAAGTTTTAATGCTGCTTTCATAAAGCTTTCTACATAAGATGTATCTGTATCCATTAATCCTAAATAACCGCCATTTTCTGCAGAACTCGTATCATCACTATATTCTTTCGCAACTTCCGCAAAATCTTTACCTTCTTTTAAAGCTTTATTTATTGCATCAATTTTTTCTTGTTCCTCATCTGTTGGGTTATCTGGATCTTCCATTTTAATTAAGATATGAGAAACAGTTCTAGGTTTTTTTGCAGAAAAATAAGAGTCAAATAATGTATCAAAGTTTTTGTCGATATAATCATTTTGTAGTTTTTCCATTTTTACTTGTGTAATACAAAACTCATTGATTTCATCTGCAGAGAAGCCATAATTTAGTAACATTGCTTCAATATATGCATCAGAACTATTGTAACCATAACTGCTGTAATACATTTCTGCAGCACTTTGGAATTGTGCTTTTAATTTATTTGCTTTATCTTCTAAATCACTTGTCATTTCTACACTTTCGTTTGCGACAGCATTTAAGAATTGACGAGTTAATGCATTAGCACCATAGCCATAATTATCGTAAAGCTTAGTATATAAATCATCAGCTGTAATGTTTGTATCTTTATCTAAAGATGCAATGACATCTTTGCCACTAATAGATTTACCAGCTAATTTTCCTTTGTTAGTATCATAAATACAAAAGATTGCAAATCCGATAAAAATTAAGGCTATTAGCACAACAAACCATTGTTTTTTTAATGTGTTAATCATAGTACCCTCCTAAGTCATATACTGTTTCATTATATATAATTTAATAAAGAATTGCAATTTTTAGAAAACATATTGTGTATTTTCACATAAAATTTCACAGAGTTATCACATGAATATAACAGAAACAAAAAATTAAAAGAAAAGTAATCGTTTGAATTGTGAAAAATATAGAAATTTGTTATCATTATACTGTTTGAAAGGATGATTATACATGAGTTGTTTAAAAATAGATAATTTACACGTAGATGTAGATGGAAAAAAGATATTAAAAGGATTATCGTTAGAAATTAATGCAGGAGAAACACATGCATTAATGGGACCAAATGGAAATGGGAAAAGTACCTTATTAGCGGCAATTATGGGGAACCCTAAATTTAATGTAAGTGAAGGAAGTATTACATTAGATGGTAAAGATGTATTAGCCATGGAAGTTGATGAACGTAGTAAAGCAGGTTTATTTTTAGGTATGCAGTATCCTAGTGAAGTAAGTGGGGTTACAAATGCAGATTTTTTACGTGCAGCAATGAACGCAAGAAGAGAAAAACCTATTTCTTTATTTAACTTCATTCGTGAAATGGAAAAATCTATTAAAGAAATGGAAATGAAGGAAGACTTAGCACACCGTTTCTTAAATGAAGGATTTAGTGGTGGGGAGAAAAAACGTAATGAAATCGTACAAATGAAATTATTAAAACCATCAATGGCAATGTTAGATGAAATTGATTCTGGTCTAGATGTTGATGCATTAAAAATCGTTGCGAATGCAGTAAATGAAATGCAGAAAGAACAAAATATGGGATTAATGGTTGTCTCTCACTATGCTCGTTTTATGGAATTGTTACAGCCAACACATGCACATGTATTAGTTGATGGAAGAATTGTCGTAAGTGGGGGAAAAGAATTAATTGAAAAAATCGATCAAGAAGGTTATGACTGGATTGAAAAAGAATATGATGTAGAAGTAGTAAAGGAAGAGAAAAAGCGTGTGGAACTGTTAGAACAGTGTGGAGCTCATAAGTAGGTGATAGCATGGAGTTATTGATTGTTGAAGATGGATTTAAACGTTATCAACTATTGGTAGAAGATACGTTATTGAATATTACGGTACAAAAAGGCGTACATGCATCTTTGCTTTTAACTTATGCAGGAAAAAGTGATGATATTAAAAGTAATATTGTTGTGGAAGATGGAGCAAGTTTGACATTGATGATGAAAAATGAAGGGTGTGAAACATCACGTCTACAACAACAAACAATTGTAAAAAAAGATGCTTCTTTAACACTTGCTTATTGTGAGTTAAACGAAGGTGAAACTTGGTTAGATGCAAACTTTAATTTAGTGGAAAGTGGAGCATCAGTAAAAGTGAAAAGTGCTTGCATTGTAGAAAGTAAAAAACATTTTAAGTTAGATTGTAAACATGAAAGTGCTTATACATATGGTTTAATGGAAAATTATGCGGTGGTAAAAGAGGGTGGAGATTACCGTATGGAAGCAAGTGGTATTATACCAAAAGGATCATTTGAAAGTGCAACACATCAAGCTACACGCGTTCTTACAATGAGTGAAAAACAAAAAAGTGAAGTGCTACCTGTTTTATTAATTGATGAAAATGATGTTAAGGCTAGTCATGCAACGACAGTAGGACAACCTGATGAAAATCAATTATATTACTTACAAACAAGAGGACTTTCAAGAACGCAAGCATTAGGACTATTGACAGTAGGATATTTAATGCCAATTACTGAATTGTTTGATGATGCGAAATTACAAGAAGAATTAAAAGACGAGATCGAAACAAAGGTGGGATTACATGTTTAATGTACAATCCATTCGCAAAGATTTTCCTATGCTTCAAGGGAAAACAATGCAAAATAAACCTTTAATATATTTAGATAATAGTGCAACGACATTGAAACCAAAACAAGTGATTAATGCAGTTGTAGATTACTATGAAAATTATTCTGCAAATGCACATCGTGGTGATTATGATTTAAGCTATTATGTTGATCAACGTTATGAAGGTGCAAGAAAAAATATTGCAAATTTTTTGAATGCAGATACACATGAAATCGTATATACTAGTGGAGCTAGTGCTGCTTTAAATTTGGTAGCATTTGGTTATGGAAGTTATAAGCTATCGAAAGGTGATATTATACTAACAAGTGAAGCAGAACATGCTTCCTGTGTATTGCCTTGGATGAAAGTAGCACAAGATACAGGTGCAATTTTAGATTATATACCACTTGATAATGGTAGAATTACGATTGAGAATGTGAAGAAAAAATTAAACGCGCAAGTAAAAGTTATTGTATTAGCACATATTACAAATGTTTTAGGATATGAAGTACCGATTAAAAAAATATGTGAATTAGCGCATGCGCAAGGTGCAGTTGTGGTAGTAGATGGTGCACAAAGTGTTGCACATATGCCAATTGATGTAAAAGCATTAGATTGTGATTTCTTTGCATTTTCAGGGCATAAAATGTGTGCTCCAACAGGAATTGGTGTTTTATATGGAAAGCATGAATTGTTAGAAGAAATGCAACCAGCATTGCTTGGTGGAGATAGCAATGCTAGATTTGATATGTGTGGAAACATTCAATTAAAAAATGCCCCGTATAAATTTGAATCCGGAACTCAACCAATTGAAGCTGTGTTTGGGTTGGATGCGGCTGTTCAATATTTAACATCTATTGGAATGGAAAATATCCATACGTATGAAAAAGAACTACATACGTATGCGATAGAAAAACTACAAAAGTTAAATAATATTATTTTATATAATGCGGATAATGATAGTGGTATTATTACATTTAATGTAAAAGATGTATTTGCCCAGGATGCAGCTTCATTCTTTAATGCGAATGGAATTGCGGTACGTAGTGGACAACATTGTGCTAAATTATTAAATGAGTACTTACAAACAAGTGCTACTATACGTGCTAGTATTTACTTTTATACAACAAAAGAAGAAATAGATAAGTTTGTGGAAGTATGTGCACAAGCAAATATGGAGAACTGTCTGAATATATATTTTTAGGAGGTGTGTAGGATGAGTGATATGATGAATGATCCAATGATTCTTCGCTCTATTATTATGGATCACTATGAATATCCTAGAAACCATGAATTAACAGAAGATGAAGCATATTTAAAAAAGCATATGGCAAGTGAGTCATGTATTGACGATATTCATGTACAAGCGAAAATTACAAATGGAATTGTGGAAGATATTCGCTTTGATGGAATTGCTTGTACTATTTCAACAGCTTCTACTTCTATTATGAGTGATTTATTGAAAGGAAAAAGTATTAAAGAAGCGAAAGAAATTATTCAAAATTACTATCAGATGATTGATCAAAAAGATTATGATGAGGCAATGTTAGATGAAGCGATTGCATTTCATAATGTAGGTAAACAAGCAAATCGTATTAAATGTGCTACGATTGGTTGGAAAGCGATTGAAGCGTTAATTGAAGAAAGTGAGGCAGCCAAATGAGTAAAATAGATATTCCTGTACAGGATGATTATAAATATGGCTTTCACGATGAGGATACAAGTCTTTATAAAACAGAAAAAGGTTTAACAAAAGAAACTATTCTTGAAATATCTCGTATTAAACAAGAGCCAGAGTGGATGTTAGAAAAGCGTTTAAAAGCATTTGAATTTTTCGAAAAAACACCAATTCAAGAATGGGGACCATCTTTAGATGAATTAGACTTTGATGATTATACTTATTATGTAAAGCCAAGTGATAGAACAGAAAAAAGTTGGGATGATGTTCCTGAAACAATCAAAGAAACATTTGATAAATTAGGTCTTCCTGAAGCTGAAAAAGAGTTTTTAGCAGGAATTACAACACAATATGATAGTGAAGCTGTGTATCATAATATGTTAGCGGAAGTTGAAGAAAAAGGTGTCATCTTCTTAGATACAGATAGTGCCTTAAAACAACATCCAGAATTAGTGAAAAAATATTTTGGAACATTAATTCCATATACAGATAATAAATTTGCTGCATTAAATACTTGTGTATGGAGTGGAGGAAGTTTTATTTATGTACCCAAAGGTGTAAAATTAGAAAAACCTCTACAATCTTATTTCCGTATTAATACAGAACGTTCTGGGCAGTTTGAACGTACATTGATTATTGTGGATGAAGGTGCTGATGTACACTATGTAGAAGGTTGTACTGCTCCAACTTATTCAAAAGATTCTTTACATGCAGCAGTAGTAGAAATTTTTGTACATAAAAATGCAAGATGTCGTTATTCAACTGTACAAAACTGGAGTGACAATATTATAAACTTAGTTACAAAGAGAGCAAAAGTATTTGAAAACGGAAATATGGAATGGATTGATGGAAACATTGGATCTGGTGTAAATATGAAATATCCAGCTTGTGTACTTGCAGAACCATATGCGAAAGGAACATGTATTTCTATCGCTGTTGCATCTAGAAATCAAGTACAAGATGCAGGTGCGAAAATGATCCATTTAGCAGATCATACATATAGTAATATTATTTCAAAATCAGTGTCAAGAACTGGTGGAGAAGTAAATTATCGTGGTCTTGTATATCAAGGGCCAAAAGCAGAACATGCGAAAAGTAAAGTAGAATGTGATACTTTAATATTAGATAAAATTTCAAGAAGTGATACTATTCCTACAAATATCCAAAAAAATATGACAAGTCAAATTGAACATGAGGCAACAGTATCAAATATCTCAGAAGAACAATTATTTTATTTAATGAGTAGAGGATTATCTAGATCACAGGCGACAGAAATGATTGTTATGGGATTCTTAGAACCATTCACAAGAGAGCTTCCAATGGAATATGCGGTTGAATTAAACCAATTATTAAAATTAGATATGAGTGATTCTATTGGATAAACTTAGTTTACGAAATCATATACAAGAAAAAAGAAACGCATTAAGTAAACAACAAGTTATGCAATATAGTAAAATAATACAAGGAAAAACCGTACCTTTTTTGAGAGGTACGGTTGCATTGTATAACGCGTTTCAAAATGAAGTTTGTGTAAATGAATTAAAAACTCTTGTGAAGCAATATGCCTTGCCAATTGCAAAGAAAAATGAACCATTACAATTTTATACATGCAATGAAAATACAAAGTTTTCTATTAGTTCCTATGGAATACAAGAACCTATAGATGGAATTTTATGTGATCCTACAAGATTTGATGTCATGGTAATTCCTTTAGTAGGATTTGATGAATATTGTAATCGTTTAGGATATGGAAAAGGTTATTATGATGCATATTTAAAGCATACAAACGCATTAAAAATAGGAGTCGCTTTTGAATGTCAAAAAGTAGATAGTATTCCTATAGAGCCTCATGATGTTGCATTAGATATGATTATTACAGAAACTAATATTTATAAAAAAGGTTATGATTAAATATGACGATTTAAAGAAGTTGTGAATATTTTTCTGTTTTAATGATGTTTATTAGTATAAAAATGATGCATAATATTAATGCGGCTATGTAAATTTAGAAGAATGTGAATTTTATCAATACATTTGGTATTATATAAAGTAACTTTTGTAATATAATGATACGTATATTACATCTTAAAAGAAATATATGTGTATGTTTATGTTTATGTTTATGTTTTTTTAAGAAATATGATTAAAGTAATTAAAAGTATTATTGTGAAGATGACAGATACATAGAGTCTTAATGTTAATTTTAATAGAACGATTGAAAAATAGAAAATAGGACAATAAGTAGAAGTATCATAATTGGTTTAACTTGACTTTAGTAGGAAAATTAGCTATTATTATAATGTTCGTTGGAACAAAGATAGAAGGTTGATGTAGGAGTTGGCTTCTATCTTTTTTTATAGCTTTCTAAAGTAAAGTATAATGTAAAGAGAGAATAAGAAAATAAATTTTATAAATGATTATAAAGTAAAAATAAATTAAGAAATAGTAGTGACAAGAAATAACTCTAATTAAATAAGTATAACTATTTTTCTCATATATTTGTTTTTTAATCATATACTATCGATATAGGAGGGATAGATTGGTTGAGGTAAGTCGAATTTTTGTCGATCAATATACTTGTATAGGGATGAAGCTACAATTACATTTTAAAGAAATTTTGATTATTGGATCAGAAGATTATTATGTTTTACCATTGATATTTTCGATAGAATTCATTGCTCAATTAGATACAAATATACCAATTATTATTTGTTCATACCAAGAGTCTTTTGATGGTTTATTAAATAGTGAGGTATTAGGTTTCAATTATGCAGCTTCTGTATGTGGTGTTAACTTAAAAATGAATGGAAAGGAAGCAATTATTTGTTGTGAGAATTTTAAGAAAAAAACGCTTTAAAAAACTGAAGTTTTGGCTTGCGATTTGTATATTGCTTATTAGTATACAAGGATGTATGAAGTATGTCAATAAGAAGATGGAGCCACAATTACGAGCAGTCGCTAAACAACATGCAGGGTTTGCGATAAATAATATTGTGAAACAAGTGATAGGGAATTTAAAGTATGATGCTAGTACACTATATCATATGGAAAAGGATACAAATGGAAACATTGTTCAAATACAATTTGACTCTTATCAATTAAATCAATTATTATATAAAGCATTAGAAACAGTAGATGCATCTTTATTAGCAGCACAAGATGGTAAAAAAGATCCTACAACACAACAAGTATTTTATGAAGAAGGTGTAGTATATGAAGTTCCGTTAGGATATTTTAGTAATATGTTTTTTTTATATAGTAAAGGACCTAAATTGAAAATAAAAATTAAAATGATGAATGATGTAACAGGTGAGATTAAAACAAGTGTAGAACCGTATGGGATTAATAGTAGCTTATTAAAAATAACATTACTTTTAAAAATAGATGCAGAAGTGTTAACATTATTATCATCGTCTAGCTTACAAGATGAAAATGAAGTACCACTTGTCGTACAAGTTATATCTGGGAATGTTCCAAGCTATACACCGTATAAGAATTAAAAAAGTTGATGATTATTTAACCATCAACTTTTTTTGATTGTATGTAGTTTTTGATTTCTTCTAATCCATAATAAGAAGTATAGGATGAAGTAGATACAACTACTAAGGTTGGAGCTTTTAAAACAAGATATTTTTTAGTGAGCTTATTATTCTTTGTAGCATCAATACATTCATAATGTATACCATTTTTTTGTAATAAATGGATAGCAGCAGGACATACAGGACAAGAGGGTGTTGTAAATAATAATTGTTTCATAAGTATTCTCCTATATAAAAAAGTTCTGTATATACAGAACATCATTTATAAAATGGTGGGGACGGTGGGACTTGAACCCACACGGGAGTTAATT
>CAJFOG010000070.1 GCA_904395785.1 uncultured Eubacterium sp.
ACAGCACTCCTTATCTACCACCATTATACACCCAATATTTCGAATAACTAAATATATTTTTATAGTTTTGTCCGAATTGCAGTAAAAGTAAAAATAATACTTGAATGTAAAGTTTTGCCTATGATATAATAACAAGCGATGCATTATATGCATACTACACACATCATGAATTCATTAGCCCGTGCTTTAGATACATGTGTATTGATGATAAGTTGCTGATGAGAAGTGATGGAGGATGTAACGGAAAGTGAGGATATTAAAATGTCAGTAGTATCAATGAGAAAATTATTGGAATCTGGTGTACATTTTGGACATCAGACACGTAGATGGAACCCTAAAATGAAACCAAATATCTACGCTAGTAGAAACGGGGTTTACATCATTAACTTAGAAAAAACAATGGAACAATTAGAAGTAGCTTACAACGCTATGAAAGAAATCGCTGAAAATGGTGGTAAAGTTTTATTTGTTGGAACTAAAAAACAAGCACAAAGTGTTGTAGTAGAAGAAGCTTTACGTTCTGGAAGTTTCTATGTAAACCAAAGATGGTTAGGTGGATTATTAACAAACTACCGTACTATTCAAAAACGTGTTCGTCGTCTTGTTGAAATTGAAGAAATGGAAGCAAATGGAACATTAGATTTATACCCTAAAAAAGAAATTGCACAGGTGAAAAAACAGAAAGCTCGTCTTGAAAACTTCTTAGGTGGTATCAAAGAAATGAAAAAATTGCCTAACGCAATCTTTGTTATCGATCCAAAAGAAGAACACAATGCAGTTGCAGAAGCTAAAAAATTAGGTATCCCTGTATTTGCAATGGTAGACACTAACTGTGACCCTGAAATGGTAGATTACCCAATTGCTTCTAACGATGATGCAATTCGTTCAGTTAAATTAATTACAACTTTAATGGCGGATGCTATCGTTGAAGCTAAAGGTGGATTATTAAGTGTTGCTCACAGCACTGATGAAAACGAAGAAGATGTAACAATGAAAGATGTTATTATCAACGTTGAAGAGCAAATCGCTGAAAATGAAAGACGTCGTCGTCAAAGAAATGAAGAACGTCGTAACCGTCGTCCATTCGACCGTAACCGTGGACGTAATGGAAAAGCACCTTTCCAGAAACGTGAAAACGCAAAAACTGCGGAAGCTGCTGAAAACACAGAAGCAAAACCAGCTGAAAAAGCTGCTGAATAATCACGAAATTAATCAGGAGGAAAGAAAATGATTACTGCTGCTATGGTAAAAGAACTGCGCGAAAAAACTGGTGCAGGGATGATGGATTGTAAAAAAGCCTTAACTGAATGTGAAGGTGACATGGAAAAAGCGGTTGACTGGCTACGTGAAAAAGGTATCGCAAAAGCTGCTAAGAAAAACGACCGTATTGCTGCTGAAGGTTTAACTCGTTCTGCAGTAGAAGGAAACACTGGAGTTATTTTCGAAGTTAACTCTGAAACTGACTTCGTTGCGAAAAACGAACAATTCTTAGGATTATTAGATACTGTACAAGCTACATTATTATCTGCGAAACCTGCAGATGTAGATGCTGCTTTAGCATGTGATGTAGAAGGTGCTACATTAGCTGACGTTATCACAACTGCTACAGCTACTATCGGAGAAAAAATTTCTTTACGTCGTATCGCTGTTGTTGAAAAAGCTGATGATGAATTCTTCGGAAGCTATGTTCACATGGGTGGAAAAATTTCTGCTCTTGTAACATTAAAAGGTAAAGCTGATGAAAAAGTTGCAAAAGATATCGCTATGCAAATCGCAAGTATGGCTCCTCAGTATGTAACTCGTGATGAAATGCCTGCAGAGGTTGTTGAACACGAAAGAAAAGTACAAACTGAAATCGTTAAAAACGATGAAAAATTAGCTGGTAAACCTGAAAAAGTATTAGAAGGTATTATCGAAGGTAAAATTAGCAAAAACTTAAAAGATTTATGTTTAGTTGAACAAGAGTTCTTCTTAAACCCAGATCAAAAAGTTGCTCAATACTTAAAAGAAAATGGTGTAGAAGTAGTAAGCTTTGTACGTTACGCAGTTGGTGAAGGTATTGAGAAAAAAGAAGATAACTTTGCAGAAGAAGTTATGAGCCAAGCATTTGGTGCTTAATAAAAAGTGAAAAGGAAACTTTTAAGGTTTCCTTTTTGTATACTTATTATGATGATAAATTATGAAAATTAAATAATTTCTCTTTCTTTTTCACTAACTTTTCTTTATAATATATAAGAGTAATAGTTAGTAAAGGTGGACATAAATATGTATAAACGTGTATTATTAAAATTAAGTGGTGAAGCATTGTCTTCTTCTGGTAATTCATTTGATCCAGTAGTTTTAAAAAACTTAGCGAAAGAATTAAAAGAAGTTCGTGAACTTGGAGTAGATTTAGCAATCGTTGTTGGTGGAGGAAATTTTATACGTGGTAAAATGGCTGAAAGTTTAGGTATTGAACGTGTTCAGGCTGATTATATGGGAATGTTAGCAACAGTTATTAATGCATTAGCTGTACAAAGTGCATTAGAACAAGAAGGTGTTCCTACTCGTGTACAAACTGCAATAGAAATGCAAAGAGTTGCAGAACCGTTTATTGGAAGAAGAGCAATTCGTCATTTAGAAAAAGGACGTATTGTTATTTTTGGAGCAGGTACAGGAAATCCATATTTTTCAACAGATACAACAGCAGCTCTACGTGCAAGTGAAATTGGCGCTGATGTAATCTTAATGGCAAAAAATGGTGTAGATGGAGTATATAGTGCTGATCCAAAAACAAATCCAGATGCACAAAAATATGATTCTTTAACATATATGGATTTGATTCAAAAAGGTTTACAAGTAATGGATACAACAGCTACTTCAATGTGCATGGATAACGATGTTGATCTAGTTGTGTTTAATATGAATGAAGCAGGCAATATTTTAAAGGCAGTACGTGGTGAAGTTACAGGTACAATAATATCAAAGGAAGGTAAGTAAGCATGGATATTTTAGAACTAGCAAAACAAAAAATGGAAAAAGCTGTAAGTGTGCTTGAAGAAAATTTAAAAGCAATTCGTACAGGAGTAGCGAATGCATCTTTATTAGAACATGTACAGTTTGAATACTATGGTAGTATGACACCAATTAATCAAGTAGCAAGTATTAAAGTAGTGGAAGGTCGTCAATTAATGATCAAACCTTATGACAAGTCTACTTTAAAAGATATTGAACGTGCGATTGCGACAAGTGATACAGGATTAGTACCACAAAGTGATGGGGAAGTGATTCGTTTAAATGTTCCTGCATTAACTGAAGAGCGTCGTAAAGAATTATCTAAAAATGCAGAGAAAACAGGTGAAGAAGCAAAAATTGCGATTCGTAATATTCGTCGTGAAGCAAATGATGCGATTAAAAAAGATAAAGAATTAACAGAAGACGAAAATAAAAAAATGCAGGAAAAAGTTCAGAAATTAACTGATGAATTTGTTAAGAAAATTGATACGGCAGTATCAGAAAAAACTGCAGAAATTATGAAAGTATAAAGTCTGATTTCAGACTTTTTTTCTATTTTCTACTAGCTATCTTAATTTTATGATATAATAGATAAAGATAATATATGAGAGGAGATTTCTAATGATGGAATTAAATATACCTAAGCATATTGCGATCATTATGGATGGAAATGGGCGATGGGCAAAAAAAAGAGGGATGCCACGTACAGCAGGTCATAAACAAGGTGCGGAAAATATAAGAAAAATTGCGATAGCATGCAATGAGTTAGGTGTTCAAGCATTAACATGTTATGCATTTTCTACTGAAAACTGGAAACGACCAGAAAGTGAAGTAGAGTATTTATGTAAGCTACCTAAGTTATTTTTTCATCGTTATTTAGAAGAATTAAGAAAAAATAATATCAAAGTAACATTTTTAGGTGAATTAGATAGATTCCCAAAAGAAACTAGAAATGTGATTGAAACAGCGGTAGAGAAAACAAAAGACAATACAGGACTGATTTTATGTTTGGCAGTTAACTATGGTTCTAGAAGAGAAATTATGTTAGCAGCACAACAATATGCATCAACATGTTTAGAACAAGGTAATGTTGTAGATTTAGATGAAGATATGTTTGCATCATATTTAATGACAAATGGGATGCCAGAGGTTGATTTAATGATTCGTACAAGTGGTGAATTAAGAATTAGTAATTTCTTATTATGGCAATTAGCTTATGCAGAATTTATATTTACACCTATTGCATGGCCTGATTTTACAAAGGAAGAATTAGTAAAGGCAATAGAAGAATATACTTTACGTCATAGACGCTTTGGAGGATTATAAAAAATGAAAACAAGAACTATAACAGCACTTCTTATCATTTTATGCGTAATTCCTCCTCTTGTGTTTGGTGGAGTATTGCTTTATCTATTAATTGCAGGAATTATTGCAGGGGGGGCAATAGAGTTATTAGGTTTGAGTAATCAATATAAACAATGGCCAAAATGGATATGTTTTTTAGCAGGATTTAGTGTATTTATATCGCTATTTTTTCAAGAGGCGTTTATTTTGCCATATATTGCGATGATGTTGCTTATATATTTCTCGCTTCCAGTTTTTATGAAATCTTTTAGTAGTGAAGACAGCTTTTTATGTATGGCATATTTTGTATTTTTTATGTTAATCGCAAAATCTTTTTTAAAAATTTATCAAACAGATACAGGATATATTTGGTATATTATTATTGTCACCTATTTATGTGATACAGGTGCATACTTTAGTGGAATGTTATTTGGGAAACATAAATTAAATGAGCGGATTTCTCCTAAAAAAACAATAGAAGGAGCAATTGGCGGTTGGTTAGTTGCAATCATATTATCAACGCTATCAGGTATGATGTTTTTAAATGCTTCCTTGCCATTTTTCTTAATTACAAGTGGTGTTTTAGCAATTAGTGGGCAAGTAGGAGATTTGGCTTTTAGTGCAGTAAAGCGTCAATATAAACTAAAAGATTTTTCCAATTTATTACCTGGACATGGTGGAGTGTTAGATAGGGTAGATTCACTAGTGTTTAATTTTATTGTCTTTTACTTTCTTATGGTGGTGATGTCTTCATGAAAAAAATTATGTTATTAGGTGCAACCGGATCAATCGGTACACAAACAATTGATGTTGTGTTGCAACATCAAGATCAGTTTCAAATTATTGGATTAGGTGCAGGAAAAAATATAAAAAAATTAATGGAAATCTTGCAGCTGTTAAAAGATGTACAGTATGTAAGTGTTGCGAATCAAGAAGATGCAGAGGTATTATCGCAAACATATCCTTCTTTAACAATTTTTTATGGTGATGAGGGATTAAAGCAATTGGCTTCCATACAATCTTATGATGTATTAGTAAACGCAGTTGTAGGATTTCGTGGACTTGTGCCGACACTTTGTGCAATTGAACAAGATAAAGATGTTGCCTTAGCAAATAAAGAAAGTTTAGTGGCAGGTGGTCCATTGGTTATGGAAGCTTTAAAAAAACATCAAGTTTGTTTATACCCAATTGATTCAGAGCACTCAGCAATTTTCCAATGCCTACAAGGAAATAAATTATCTCAAGTAGATAAGTTAATCTTGACTGCAAGTGGTGGAAGTTTTCGCGATTACACAAGAGAGCAATTAACTAATGTAACGGTCGAACAAGCATTGGCTCATCCTAATTGGGACATGGGAGGAAGAATAACAATAGATAGTGCGACAATGATGAATAAAGGTTTTGAAGTCATAGAAGCACATTATTTATTTGATATTCCATATGATCAAATTGAAGTAATATTGCATAGAGAAAGTATTATACATTCTATGGTGCAGTATCAAGATTCTGCGATTATGGCGCAATTAGGAAGTGCAGATATGAGAGTTCCAATTCAATATGCATTATCCTATCCTGAACGACTATCAATGAAACAACATAAACCATTTCGCTTTATTGATTATCCGACATTACATTTTACACCTGTTGATTTTAAACGCTATCCTTTATTAGCATTGGCATATGAAGTAGGTAAGAAAAAAGGAAATCTAGGTGCGATTATGAATGCAGCAGATGAAGAAGCTGTCGCTTTGTTTTTGAATGAACAAATTACATTTTTAGATATTGAGGAGTATGTACAACAAGCTGTTCAGCATATACCTTATATTGAACATCCAACATTAGAAGATATTTTAGATAGTGATCGTCAAGCAAGAAATTTTGTAAGGGAATTAGCTAGTAGAAAGGAGAATATGAATGGGTAATATTTTAAGTATTATTTATTTCATTTTAATTTTAAGTGTTATTATCGTAGTGCACGAGTTAGGTCATTTAATCGCTGCGAAAAAATTTAATGTATATTGTAAAGAGTTTTCGATTGGAATGGGTCCTGTGATTTGGCAAAAACAAAAAAAGGAAACAGCATGGTCTATTCGTTTACTCCCAATTGGTGGATTTGTGGCTATGGCAGGAGAAGATGGTGATGAGGAAGATATTCCTTATGAACGTACACTTGCTGGGATTAAAGCATGGAAACAAATTATTATTATGGCAGCAGGAGCTTTCATGAATATTGTGTTGGCATGGGTGATCTTTATTGGAATTACTGCTTATCAAGGTGCTGTAAGTGTACCAGCAGAACCTATTATTCAAAATGTAGCAAGTGGTCTAGCAGCAGAAAAAGCAGGTTTTCAAAATGGAGATAAAATTATTCATATCAAAAATAGTAAAGCAGAGCTTACACCAAAAACTAGCGATGAAATTGTATCGTTTATTCAATATTATCCACAAAATTCAACATTTACAGTATTACGTGATGGAAAAGAGCTTACATTGACGATGACACCTACTTATGATGAAGAACATCAAATTTATATACTAGGTGTACAATATGTACAAGATGGAGTAAAAGAAATATCATTTTTAGAAGCAATTCCATATGGAACACAAAAAATGTTAAGTTCTATTACAATGATTTTTGATGCGTTAAGTAAGCTAATTAAAGGAATTGGATTAAATACATTAAGTGGACCTGTTGGAATTTATCAAGCAACTGCACAAATCACACAAACAAATTTATTATCGGTATTGGCGTTTGTAGCGTTGTTATCTGTAAATGTTGGAGTTATGAACTTAATTCCAATTCCAATTTTAGATGGAGGAAGAATTTTCATTATTTTAATTGAATCTATTATTGGAAGAAAATTAAATGAAAAAGTACAAACTGTAATTATGATGGCAGGACTTGTGTTAATTGTAGGTTTGATGTTGTTTGCGACATGGAATGATATTATAAGACTATTATAAAAGATGAGAATGTAGTATCTCATCTTTTTTCAAGTATAAAAATAAAAAAACCGATCCATTGGAACGGCTTATTAAGCAGCGATAGTGTTAACTGCTTTTGCTAAACGTGATTTTTGTCTAATTGCGTAGTTTTTGTGATGTAAACCTTTCGCAACTGCTTTATCTAATTTAGAATTAGCTGTATTTAACGCAGTAACTGCAGCTTCTTTGTTTCCAGCTTCAACGGCTTTTAAAACAGCTTTGATTGCAGTTTTAAGTGCAGATTTCTGAGAAGAAACAGCTAAATTTCTTTTGTTGTTAGTTTTTACACGTTTTTTCTGAGATTGGATCTGTGGCATATATTGCACCTCCTAATTCTTAATTACCAATAGATTATAACAAAAAGCTTTAAAAAAAGCAATAATTACAGTAAAAAAAACCATACTACCAATGAGGTGTCAAGATGAAAAATAATTATCAAATTCGTACAGATTTTGCGGATGAATTAATTACGAAAAAAATTCAATCAAAAACGTATACACATACGGAAAAACAAAATGATTATGTAAAAAGTAATTATATTACGATTTTAGAAGAAGAAAATGAATTAGGGAAAGCTAAAGGAGAATATGTATCTATTGAATGTGTCAATATAAATGATCAACAAGCAAGAGAAGATATGGTTTGTGCGGTAAGTGAAAGTTTACATTGTATGTGGGACAGTACGCATCAACTTTTAGACAAAATCTTAGTTGTAGGATTGGGAAATCGAGATATCACAAGTGATGCATTAGGTCCTAATGTAGCTTCTGAAATTCTTGTAACCGCGCATCTTTATGCGAATGATTATAAACAATCACTAAAAGGAACAAGAGAAGTCGCAGTTATTCAACCAGGTGTCATGGGACAAACAGGTTTAGAATCATTTGCGATAGTAGAAAGTATTGTTCAGTTTTATAAACCAGATTTAGTCATAGCTATTGATGCATTGGCAACCCGTACATTATCAAGAATTAATCGTGTCGTCCAAATCAATAATACAGGAATTCAACCAGGAAGTGGTGTAGGAAATCATCGTTTAGCATTGAATGAAAAAACGTTACACGTTCCTGTCATTGCGATAGGTGTCGCAACTGTCACAAGTATCGGGGCAATCTTACAAGATGTATTAGATACAAATAATCAAACATATTTAAAAAAAATAAAAAAACAAACACCATTAGATTTAATTGTGACGCCGAAATCTATTGATGATGAGATGAAACAACTTGTTTATATCGTATCGGAAAGTATCAATCGATTTCTACATCCTTCCTATCGTAATTTGTAACAATTTGTCGATTGTTTTATAAGTGAATATGCATGAAACACTTCTTTCTTTCATAAGGTATAAAGAAAGGAGTGTTTTTTATGAAATCATATGGGAAAATAGTTTTAAAACTATGCATGTTAGCACTTTTTTTATATTTTACACCTTTTTTTGAAGGGTTTACATCAATGTTAGGAAAGACAAATACATTATCTAATTTTGTATATCACCAACAACCTTTATCAAATGATGTTTCATTAAAAAAACAGCTAAATGTATTATCATATAATACAGAAACAGAAGATAAAAATGTGAAAACCACATCAAATGAATTAATGATTGTACCTTATACGAATCAAGAAGTAAAAGTAGAAGAAGTAGTAGAAAATAAAAGTGAAGAGAAAACAAACACTACAAAAAAAAATGGCAAGAAAATTTACATTTATAATACGCATCAAAGTGAGGAATATCAAGGTGATAAAACAGTTATGGATGCAGCAGCTGTATTAGCTGAACAATTAATATCGTATGGGTATGAAGTAATTATTGAAACAAATGATTTTACTAAATATTGTAACGAACAAGGATTAACATATAATGATTTATATATGGTATCTAATAAGTTTTTAAATGATGCGTTAGTAAAGTATGGCGGTTTTGATTTAATTATTGATTTGCATAGAGATAGTGTGCCAAGGGAGTATACATATGTAACAATAGATGGTGTATCTTATGCGAAAACAATGATGGTTATTGGGGGAGCAGCAAAATATGCACAATCATCTACACAAATATCAAAGACAATAACTGACAATGTCAATCAAATAAAAAATGGTATTATGAAGTCAGTATTTACAAGAGAAGGTGCATACTATAATCAATATGTATGTGAGGGAATTGTTTTGATGGAATGTGGTAGTGAAAATAATACATTTGAAGAAGTAACCAATTCTATACAAGTTGTTGCGAAAGGAATTCATAAAATGATGGAGGGTTAATATGAAACGATTTTTAATAGATGCTTGTTTGTTGCTTATATTAATATGTATAGGATCATATGTACAACATCGAGTAGAGGGTGAACAATTTATTTATGATGTAGCACAAGTAGAAGAAAAAATAGATGCGTTTGAAGAAAGTGTGGCAACCCATGAAATACTTCCAACATCGAGTATAAAAGATAAAGAAAACGAAAATAGAGCAGCTAGAATAGCAAAAACAAGTAGTAATGTTATCGTTTCTATGGTTAAAGGTACAACAAGTGTTGTGTTTAAAATATTTGATGAAGTCATAAAATAGATGAAATATGAGTGAGAACATGATATAATCTTGTCACGAGGTGAAAAAGATGAATATAAAAATTTTATTCATGGGAACACCAGCAATTGCGGTATCTATGTTGGAAAGAATCGTAAACGATGGTTATCAAGTTATAGGGGTTGTCACACAACCTGATAAAAAATTCGGAAGAAAACAAGAATTAAAAATGTCAGAAGTAAAACAGTTTGCCTTAGCAAATAACATTCCAGTATATCAACCATTTGCAATTAAAGATAGTATTGATGAAATCAATGCGTTACATCCTGATTTAATTGTGACATGTGCATATGGACAATTTATCCCAACTGCTATTTTAGAAGCACCTACGTATGGAAGTATTAATGTGCATGCATCCTTATTACCGAAATTAAGAGGTGGAGCACCTATTCATAAAGCGATTATGAATGGTGAAACAAAAACAGGAATGTCCATTATGAGAATGGTGAAGAAAATGGATGCTGGAGCTGTAATGTCACAATGTGAAGTAGTCATTGAAGATACAGATACAACAGGTACTTTATATGATAAATTGGCAGTTGCTGGGGCACAACTATTAAGTGAAAGCATTCCAAAAATTATAGATGGTAGTGCAGAGTTTAAAGAACAAAACGAAGAAGAAGCAACATTTGCTTACACAATATCGAAAGAAGAAGAATTTGTATCCTTTCATCGTGATGTAAAAACAGTGTATAATCATATTCGTGGATTAATTCCAATGCCAGTAGGGTATGGGGTTATTCATGGGAAAAAAGTAAAATTTCATAAAGTAAGATATGTACAAGGCGATGATAAATTTCAGACTGGAGAAGTATTAGGTTTAAAAGATGATGGATTTGCGATTGCTTGTGAGAATGGATATGTTATCTTAGATGAATTACAAATGGAAGGAAAAGCAAAAACAGATGCGAAAAGTTTTTATAATGGTGTAGGAAAACAAATGGTGCATAACTATTTTGAATAACTAGGTTCATAATGAATTGAACCTTTTTTTCATATCTTCATAGAAATATAAGGGAAATGTGCTATAATAATCAAGAAATTAAAGAAATGAGGAGTTAATCGAATATGGATCAAAAATATATTAGAAATTTTTCTATTATTGCCCATATTGATCATGGGAAATCAACATTAGCAGATCGTATTCTTGAGCTTACAGAAACTGTTGAACAAAGAGAGATGAAAGAACAGTTATTAGATTCTATGGATCTTGAACGTGAGCGTGGAATTACAATTAAATTAAATGCAGTACAATTAAAATATCGTGCGTTAGATGGACATGACTATATTTTTCATTTGATTGATACACCAGGGCATGTTGACTTTACATATGAAGTATCTCGTTCCCTTGCAGCATGTGAAGGAGCTGTTCTTGTGGTAGATGCTGCACAAGGAATTGAAGCACAAACATTAGCAAATGTTTATTTAGCATTAGATAATGACTTAGAAATTATTCCAGTAATTAATAAAATAGATTTACCGAGTGCACAACCAGATGTTGTAAAAAAAGAAATTGAAGATGTTATTGGATTGGATGCATCAAGTGCACCATTAATTAGTGCGAAAAATGGATTAAATATTCGTGATGTATTAGAAGCAGTTGTTGCCAATGTACCTGCACCTAGTGGAGATGCGAATGCTCCATTACAAGCCCTTGTTTTTGACTCATTATATGATGCATATCGAGGAGTAATTGCGTTTGTGCGTGTAAAAGAGGGAACATTACGTGTTGGTGATAAAATTCGTTTTATGGCAACAGGTGCGGAATATGAAGTATTAGAGTGTGGTATTCGTACACCAAAAGAAGTGAAAAAAGATGCGTTAGAATGCGGAGAAGTAGGTTGGGTGTGTGCTTCTATTAAATCAATTAAAGATGTACGTGTCGGAGATACGATTACATCAGCTACAAATTCTGCACAAGCACCACTTCATGGATATCGTGAAATGAATCCAATGGTATATTGTGGTTTATATCCAATTGATTCATCAAAATATAATGATTTAAGAGAAGCATTGGAAAAACTTCAATTAAATGATGCATCCTTGCAATTTGAAGCGGAAACTTCTCAAGCATTAGGGTTTGGATTCCGTTGTGGATTTTTAGGTTTATTACATATGGATGTTGTACAGGAACGTATTGAACGTGAATATAAAATTGATTTAATTGCGACTGCACCTTCTGTAGTGTATCATGCATACTTAACAGATGGGTCTATGTTACAAATTGATAACCCATCCATGTTACCAGAAACACAAAAAATTGATCATATGGAAGAACCATTTGTGAAAGCTAGTATTATGACACCAAAAGAATATGTTGGTGCAATTATGGATTTATGTCAGAAAAAACGAGGAAATTATCAAGATATGCAATATATTGATGATTCACGTATGAATTTAATTTATGAGCTACCATTAGGAGAAATTGTATATGATTTCTTTGATCGTTTAAAATCTGCTACAAAAGGTTATGCTTCTTTTGATTATGAATTGATTGGATATCAGACAAATAAGTTATCAAAAATGGATATTTTATTAAATGGAGAAGTTGTGGATGCGTTAAGCTGTATTGTACATCGTGATTTTGCATACCCTAGAGGAAGAGCCATTTGTGAAAAATTAAAAACATTAATTCCTAGACAACAGTTTGAAATTCCAATTCAAGCAGCAATCAATGGAAAAATTATTGCACGTTCTGATATTAAAGCTTTACGTAAAAATGTTCTTGCGAAATGTTATGGTGGGGATATTTCTCGTAAGAAAAAATTATTAGAAAAACAAAAAGAAGGTAAGAAACGTATGAAAGCTGTTGGTAGTGTAGAAGTACCACAAGAAGCATTCATGGCGTTATTATCGACTGATGATGTTGAATAATATGGCTTGTAAAGCTTGTTATGTCCATGTACCATTTTGTCAAACGATATGTGCGTACTGTGATTTCACACGTTGTGGCTATCACAAAGGGTTAGCAGATAAATGGTTAACTGCAGTGGAACAAGAAATTAAAGAAAAACTACAAGGATCATTAGAAACACTATATTTAGGTGGAGGTACACCAACGGCTTTAACACTGCCACAATTAGAAAAACTACTACAAGTACTACAACCATATAGTAGTACTTGTAAAGAGTTTACGATTGAGGCTAATGTGGAGTCATTTAGTAAAGATAAGATTGCATTATGTAAACGATATGGAGTAAATCGTGTATCTTTAGGAGTACAAAGTTTACAGCCATCTTTATTAAAAGTAATTGAAAGAGCACATTCTAAAGAAGATATTTTGCATGTGTTACAAGATCTACATGAAGCAGGTATTCACAATATATCGATTGATTTAATGTATGGATTACCGACACAAACAATGCAGATGTGGCAAGAAGACTTACAAGAAGTAGTTTCTAGTTTTCCTATTTCACATATATCTTTGTATGCATTAACGATTGAAAAAAATGCCAAGTTTGGAAGAAATCAAGTACAACCAGTAGATGCTGGATTAGAAGCAGATATGTATGAATATGCGATTGATTTTCTTACAAGTCATGGATTTGTACAGTATGAAATTAGTAGTTTTGCGAAAGATGGAAAAGAATCTATGCATAATAAAATGTATTGGACATATGAAGATTTTTATGGCATAGGTTGTGGAGCAAGTGGGAAACAACATCATATTCGCTATGATAATACAAAAAACTTACAAACTTACTTGACGACAGGAAGTAGCCCAACACAAACACCACTTTCAAAAGAAGAAGAGATGTTTGAATTGTTGATGATGAACTTACGTTTAAGAAAAGGGATGTCACTGCAACATTTCTATGATATGTTTCATGTTGATTTCACACAATATTACGCAAAGCCATTACAACGTATGTTAGATCAAAATATGCTTGCAATTACTGAAGGATATGTGTATGCGAGCGAAAAAGGATACCCATTACTACATGAAATATTAATGGAATTTATGGATGAATAAAGGCACATTATAAGGTGTGTCTTTATTGTGTTATAATTAAATTACGTCAGGTTATGGCGTAATTTATATGAAAAGGATGAGTGGAATGAATAATATAGCGGCGAAGCAACAATTATTGAAGGAGTAGTAGGTGCATTTGTGACGTGCCTTACTTTTATTTTAGGAAAATGGCATGAAAAGAAAATAGAGGTAAGGAAAATTAAAGAACAACAGTATATTGATTTTCTAATTATACTTGTTAAAAATGAATACAACGAACAAAACAGATAAAAATAATGAAGAATTATCTGTCAAAATACAAACGATTTTTTTTAGTTGGTAGTAAGGATATACAAATAAAGTTACAAAATTTTTTAAACCTTTTTATAAGGAATGATGAGTGTGATAAAAATAAAAGTCAGAATGAGCTTTATGGGGAATTAATTCAATCGATGAAAGTAGATTTATATGGAAGAAAATGGATAATAACTAGAAAGAGTTACAATTCGTTGGATAATATTAAATTTATAATATTATCAAAAGAAGAGAATGCAGTATAGTGGATAAAACTTAAAATTAATTTTAATTAAGTATAATTTAGCTAAGGAGGAAAATAAGATGAGTATTGAACCAAAAAATATTATAAAAAGAGAGTATAAAAGTATTGAAGAAAAACATAAAGAAATGACAAATTTATTAAAATGAGGAGAATATGTAGATGTGTTATATTCTTTTGTAGGAATTATTACTTTGGGATTATATATAAAAAATAAATCGAAATATATTATTTGGCATAACGGAAAAATAGGTTATAAAAATCCACCGAGTAATAGAAAAGTACAGCAGTTAGGAACTATAGAAAATTTAAATAGATTATTAGAAAAAGAAGATGAAGATTTAATGGAATTACTAAACACTGACGAAATTAAGGAATTTGCGAATGTTTATGATTCTATTGGGAATCTAATGCCAATTTGGCCTGGAGGAAACGAATTTAAAGGTAAAGCATTAATAAATGGCGCTTATGCATATGATATACCTAATGTGTTTTTTAAAGAACATGGTACTATGCAAAAGGTTTATTTAGAAAATGTCTTGAAAATTTCTGTTGAGGAAGCAGCTCTTGAAAATTTTCTTAAAGATAATAGCCCTATACTTTTTGATATAAAAAAATATTAGATCTAGAAGAAAAAGGTTATTTAGGATTTGTTAAACATATTGTTGGCGAAATAAAATATAGAAATGAAGTAATTGATGAATATTTCAAAAATAATTAATTATATGAGTATTCTATTTGTGATAGAAAAAAATATGATAGTATTTATCTTTCATAATTAGTTATTTGCACCATGAAATAGTTAATTTAGTTATACTAATTTTATGAACTTATGAAAAGATTATATAAAATGTCAAATTAGAAATGAAAATCTATCTTTTA
>CAJFOG010000071.1 GCA_904395785.1 uncultured Eubacterium sp.
AATTTGTAAGTGAAATACAGATTCAAGTGAAAAAATTTTAGAAGAAAGAGATGAATTCTTATTTAAAAGATTCATCTTTTTTATGTATATTACAATAATATAACACTATTTATCTATACATATTAATATATTTTAATAATCTTAATACACTTAATTTTTTTAATAATTATTTTCTTTCTTTTTCAAACTTTATTATGTATGCTTTTGATGAAAAGATAATTTAGGAGGTAGTACAATGAAGATAACAAAAGTTGTAGTTGGTTGTTTTATCGCATGTATGGCATTAGCGACTGGTATAACGCATAGTAGTATTTTTGCGAATACAGGTAGAGATATTAGTAATGATGCTGTTAGAAGTTTAGCTGTAAACTCTCAGAGTATTCTAGATGGCGATAAAGTTAGAGTAGATATGAAATTTGATGATCAAAATGGAAAGATACAATCAGGAGATACTATTCGAATCAATTGGCAAAGTAGCGGACAAGCTTATTTCGCAGGTTATACGAAACGTTTCCCTTTAACTGTGCAAGGATATAATGTAGGGGAAGCAAACATTACAACAACTGGGGCTATACTTACGTTTAATGACACAGTGAATAACTTACATAATGTTTCTGGTTCATTGTATTTTGAAATGCAAGGAAGAAATTTAACATCTACATTAAAAGAAGATGTGAAGTCTGTGGTAATAAATGCAGGAACATTGCATATACCTGTAAATATTACGAAACCGGCTTCAGGTAATCAAGGAGTATTTTACTATAAAACAGGTGATATGTTAGTAGATGATACAGATCATGTACGTTGGTTTTTAAATATTAATAATAATCGATCATATGTAGAAAAAGATATTTATATCATTGATAACATTCAAGGTGGACAACGTTTAGATGATAGTAGTTTTTCAATTACAGTGACTGGGCAAAAACCAGGACAATTTAGTGGACGCAATGCAGTTAAAGAATTTGAAAATGCATTCCCTGGTGCACAAATAATATATCGTGCAGATGATAATGAGATTACAGTGTATATTCCTCAAAATATTGCATCTTTAAATAACTTTTCAATTATGTACAAAACTAAAATTACAGACTATAGTAAAAAAGAGTTTGTGAACAAAACAAAAGCTTGGTATAAAGAGCATGGCCAAAATGAAGTGAATGGAGAAGATTTTGATTTTGCTGTTGCGAACATCAATGTAGGCGCTAATATAACTGGAACAGTGCAAGGAGAGTTAAGAATATTTAAAGTTGTGGAAGGTACAAAAAATCCAATTGCAGGTGTAGTATTCCGTATTGAAAAAGCAGATGGTAGTGTTATTAAAGATGGAAAAACAAGCTTAGAAATTACAACAAAACAAGATGGAGTTGCAGATGTAAAAAATCTTCCAGTTGGTAAATATGTTGTGAAAGAAGTATCAGCTCCTTCATGGATTGCGTTTGATCCTTTATCAGCACCAACTTTAGAGTTTGAAGTAAAAGTTACAGATACAGAAGGATTTATGTTTGAAGTTGGGAATAAAATTAAAACAATTTCTATTCCTATAGAAAAGAAATGGATTGGTACTAAACAAGAACAAGCTATAGTTCATTTATATGCGAATGAAAAGGAAATAGAAACAATTGTATTAAATGAGCAAAATCAATGGAAATCTGTATTTACGAATTTACCAGTATATGATATTGATACACATCAAGAAATCAAATATACAGTTAAAGAAGATACAGTTGATGGATATATTTCTATGGTAACAGGAAGTATGAATGATGGTTTCGTTGTGACAAACAAACAAATAGAAGAATCAGGAAAAGATGATGAACATCATCAAGAAGTTAAAGATATAGAAAAAGAAGATGGAAACTTGAATGACGATAGTATGCAAGATGGTGTACAAAATGATTCTAATATTCATACAAAAGAAGAGAATGTAAAAGTAGAAATAAAAGGTGAAGCAAAAGGTGAGGCAAAACCACAAACAAAAGAAGAGAAGAAACAAGCGATTGGTGCAGCAGGTGACAAAAAAGAAGACAGACAATCAGTGAATACTTCTGATGTACAACTAAGAACTTTATGGATTAGTGCTGCAGTTGTATCATTCTTAATTGTTATAGTATTAGCATATAAATATAAAATAAATAGAGCATAGTTTCATAGGATAGTGTAATATCACTATCCTATCACTATTTATGAGGTAAGTACGTCTTGCATAACCTATGAAAAGTTTGTATAATATACATACAATCGCATAGAATTTTTTATATCTCATACCATAAACACGTGTATGAGATTTTATGTGTTTATAGAAGAGGTGAAGAAGATATGAAATTAATTGTAGGTTTAGGTAATCCTGGAAAAGAATATGAAAATACAAGACATAATGCAGGGTTTGCAGTCATGGATGCATTGGCTGAATCATGTAGTGTAGAAATTACACAAAAAAAGTTTAAGGCATTGATTGCGTTAACACGTATTAATGGAGAACAAGTACTTTTGATGAAGCCACAAACATATATGAATTTATCAGGAGAAGCAGTACAAGAAGCAATGAAATTTTATCGTATTGATGTAAAGGATTTATTAGTAATATATGATGATATGGATTTAGCTGTAGGTAAAATTAGATTACGTGAAAAAGGTAGCGCTGGTGGACAAAATGGGATGAAAAATATTATTTCTCATGTACATACACAAGAATTTGCACGTATTCGAGTAGGGATTGGAAAAGATAGTAGAGTTCCTACAGTTGATTGGGTATTAGGTAAAATTCGTAAAGAGGAGCAAGAAGATTTTCAATCTGCGATTAATTTAGCAAAAGATGCAGCTATATATAGTGTTACACATACATTTGTGGATACAATGAATAAGTTTAATAGAAAATAGGTGATATTGTGGATATGATTTTAGATGAGCTTTATCAAAATGAAGCTGTACAAAGTATTTTAAAAGGGGAAAGTGTATTAGGTAATTTATCATTAAGTGAAGAAGCTTTATTGATCGCAAGTGCATATAAGAAGCAACCACGTAGTATGTTTATTATTAAAAATAATATGTATACTGCACAAAAGTTATATGAGCGTATGGTAAGTTTATTGCCCGATGATGTTTTATTGTTCACTTTGGAGGAATCTTTACGTGTAGAAGCAATTGCATCATCCCCTGAAAGTAAAGCGAATCAGATTGAAGTGATGGGAAAATTACTTGAAGATCACCCTTATATTTGTATTATGAATACAGCAGGTGCGATTCGTTTTCAGCCATCGAAACAGCAATTTCTATCTCATACCATCTCATTAAAAGTTGATGATGAAATATCATATGATGATGTAAAGAAGTTATTATTTGAAGCAGGGTATGCACATGTAAGTCGTGTAGATCAACCTTTATGTTATGCAGCTAGAGGTGGAATTATTGATGTCTACTCTATGAACTATGATCATCCTATACGTATAGAATTTTTTGATAATATTATTGATAGTATTCGTTTGTTTGATATATCTACGCAACGTACGATAAAAGTTATTCAAAATGTACAAATCTTACCTGCTACAGATTTATTATTTACACAAGAAGAAATCACAGAAATACAAGATCGTGTTAGAAAAGAGTTTGAAGCAAGTAAAGCTAAGATTGATGCTAGTTATATACAACAATTAGAAAGTAGATTAGCAGAGGATATGGATGCATTATCATCTTATATTCCTGAAAGTAGATTATATCGTTACTATGCATTCTTGAATCAGCATCATACAATTTTAGAGTATGTGGAGAATGCCTTAGTATTTATTTCAAGTGATGAAGAAGTTAAAGAAACTGTAAAACGTATACAAGAAGAAACAATTGCATATTTCCAAGAGTTATTTGAAGAAGGACAAGGATTATGTAAATTTCATGTATTTGCGGATATGATGCAGGCGTGTTTGGCTCATAAAGTCATAGTATTTAAACTGTTTGTAGACTATAAAAAACCAATTACTTCTCAAATTATGTCAATGTCACTTGGAGATATTAGTCTAGAAAGAACGATGAAAGAAATCGTATCATCAGCACAAACAAGAAAAGTTTTACTTTGTCTAGAGGAAAGTGAATTAACACAAGTAGAAAAGTTAATGCGACAGGAACAAATTTATTATCGTAAGGTAGAAAAAGATGCTGAATTACAAGTAGGAATACAAGTATGTGTTCATAAAATGATAGAAGGTTTTACTTGTTTAAAGGAAAATATTGCTGTTTATACAAGTAAAGAATTGTTTCATAAAACACAAAAAACAGGAAAATATAATAACAAATTTAAAGAAGCAGCAATCTTACAAAACTATCAAGAATTAGAAGTAGGAGATTATGTTATCCACCAACAACATGGTGTAGGGCGTTACATGGGAATTCATACAAAAAATATAGATGGTGTACATAAAGATTTCTTACATATTATATATAAAGGTGATGCAGAGTTATTTGTACCATTAGAACATTTTCAATTAATTCGTAAGTTTATCTCAAAAGAAGGTGCAGCACCGAAATTAAATAAATTAGGTGGTAATGAATGGGAGAAAACAAAACGCAAAGTTAGTGAAAGAATTGCGGAACTAGCAGATCGTTTACTACAATTATATGCAAATCGTGATGAATGTATTGGTTATGCATATGGTCCAGATACTACAATGCAAGAAGAGTTTGAAAATGATTTTCCATATACGCTTACACCTGATCAGGCAAAAGCTGTAAGAGAAATAAAAAGAGATATGGAATCTAGTAAACCAATGGATCGTTTATTGTGTGGAGATGTTGGATTTGGGAAAACAGAGGTTGCTGCTAGAGCGGCATTTAAGGCAGCTGTGGAACAAAAACAAGTAGCTTTCTTATGTCCAACTACTATTTTAGCTATTCAGCATCATAAGACTTTTTTAAAAAGATTTCAGAATTTTCCTGTAAATATTAAAGTTATTAACCGTTTTGTGACAAGGCAAGAACAAAAACAAATACTAAAAGATTTAAAAGAAGGTAATATAGATATTTTAATTGGAACACATCGTTTACTTTCAAAAGATATTGTATTTAAAGACTTAGGGCTGTTGATTATTGATGAGGAACAACGTTTTGGTGTAGAACATAAAGAAAGAATAAAAGAATATAAAAATAGTGTTGATGTATTATCTTTAAGTGCAACTCCTATCCCAAGGACATTACAAATGTCGTTAATCGGTATTCGTTCTTTATCACAGTTAGATACACCTCCATCAAATCGTATGCCTGTACAAACATATGTGATTGAGAAAAACTTCTCTCTAATTAAAGAAGTTATTCAACGAGAATTGACGAGAGGTGGACAAGTATTTTATTTATATAATAACGTAAGAGAAATCTTTAATGTGGCACGTAAACTAAAACAAGTCTTGCCTGATGTTGAGATAGGGGTAGCACATGGTAAGATGACAAAAGAAGAAATTGAAGATGTTATGTTGCAGTTTACAGAGAATAAATATCAAATTCTTGTATGTACGACAATTATTGAAACTGGAATTGATATTCCAAATGCGAATACAATGTTAATTGATGAGGCAGATTGTTTTGGATTAAGTCAGTTATATCAGATAAAAGGACGTGTAGGTAGAAGTGATCGTTTAGCATACGCTTATTTAATGTATTCACCTCAAAAACAATTAACAGAAATTGCGAAGAAACGTTTAAAATCTATTAAAGAGTTTACGCAATTAGGTAGTGGATATAAGATTGCGATGCGAGACTTAACGATACGTGGTGCTGGTGATATGTTAGGACCTCAACAAGCAGGGTTTATTGATACTGTGGGTATTGATATGTATATTGAAATGTTGAATAGTGCCATTATGGAGAAAAAAGGCATGAAGAAAGAAGAAAAACCTATGATGAAAAAAGCAAATGTAAAATTAGATGCTTATATCCCTGCTGAGTTTGCGACAGAAGATTATGAAAAAATAACGTTATATCAAAGAATAGAAAAAGTAAACACTAAACAAGAATTACGTAATATCATGGAAGAAATCCAAGATAATTACGGGCGTCTACCGAAATCTGTACAAATGTTATTTGAGAAAAAACGTTTAGATATTTTAATTAATGAACCATATGTAGAAAACTTTGTGGAACAACCGAAAAAAATAGATATAACATTTACAGAGGGTTGGTCAAGTCAAATTGATGGTGTAAAATTCTTTGAACAAATGACGGCAATTTCTAGAGATATTCAAATACGTTATATGAACAAAAAAATATCATTATTCTTCCCAAAACGAAGAGATTGGTTATTAGTTGTGATTGAAATTTTAGAACGTTGTGATCAAATCATACAGAAAGAAGAAATTTAGGGTTGAATTACCAATAATATTAGAATAATTATTAATGATGTAATGAAAAAATACCATGTTACTGTGTACGCAAATAACATGGTATTTTTTAATACGATAAAGAGTATAAACCTTAATAGTGAAGTCTACTAAGGAATATTATTAGTATTACTAACTAATTCTAGTCTGCTTCATGTTTTCGTAAATATAGTTCTTCGTTTAAAACTATCTGTTTGATAAATGATTCTTGTTCTTTATTTAAATTAAAAATAACAGTTGAAAAATTACCATTTACACTAATCATAAAATCTTCTTTTACATTGATTATTTGTAATGTTGAAATATCAGATTTTATAAATGTCTGTATTAAATCAGATATTTCTGTTATTGAAATATCTGAGAAGTATTGACCCGAGTATTTTTTATATTGTTTATATGCATCATCAACTTCTTCTGGTAATTCTACAACATAATATTCAAAATCATAGTATGATAATAAGATGATTATAATTTTACTTATTTTTTCTGCATACTCACTTAAATAATGATTTATAAAATATTATTCTATTTCAAAATAAATATTCTTTGTTATTCTTTTAGGAAATATATCAATGATATAGTATTCTGATTCTAAAAGATTTTCTATTTTTTCATTAATCTTTTCCATTTATTTACCAACCACTTTACCTTTCTCATCTAAAGAAGCCACTCGATTCCCTTTACTATCTTTTAATTTCCATTTTTTTGGTCCATGCTGAGCATAATCTTTTTCAATAGATCATCCTCCACTTTCTTTATATGTAGTTTTATTTTTTACTTGATTTATTATTTGTGTTTGTTTTTGTTTATTAAACCAATTATGCACTGTTTTTCCAAGCCAAGAAGAGGCAGCAATAGTTACACCACCAATTATAATAGCTCCAGTTACAGTAATTATTACTTGACCTATAATAGGAACTTAAATTTATTTTTTCCTCAGTTAAATTTAATAATTTTTCAAATTCCGATTTAGAATAATAATTCCCATCTATATAAATCCCATTATAGTAAGCACTATTTCCGTACTTTGATCATTTATAATTTCTGAAGTTGCTTCTATTTGTGGTGTAATTGACAAAAAGATAGTAATTGTCAAAATTGAGCATAGCATTCTTTTAATTATTTTTTTCATAAAATTATCCTCCTAAATAACTTCTTATTCTATTAAATATTACTTAAAAAAATAAAGATTTTGTTTTAAAATTTTTTCAATTTTATTGTTAATTTTATAATTAAAGAATTTAGCGATTATATAATTAAAAGACAGTGAAGGATTGTGAGTGTAAGATAATAAATGATTTGATGTACATAACTTTATTTTAATAAAAATGACTCTGTAAGACAGAGTCAGGAAAGTTTATTAGGATATTTCTTTGATAATACAGTTATTTTTATTGTGATGTTTGATTTCGTAAAGTATTTCATCAGCTTTCACATACATTTCATCTAATGTCATACTATGATGGCTAATAATTCCACCAAAGGATAATGTAGACTGGCTAATAGGGTATTTTTCTTGTATCATTCGTTGATAGTCTTGCATAATACTTTTTAATCGATGTTGAATTTCATCATGTTTATCATATGCATGTAGGAAAATTGCAAACTCATCTCCACCTAATCGCATAATAATGTCATTTTTACGAAAACAATGTGATAATAGATTTCCAATAAAAGTTAATACTTGATCTCCAGTAATATGACCATACGTATCATTAATCTTTTTAAAATTATCAATATCCATGATAATGAAAGAGAATGGTAACTTTAAGGTTAATTTTTCTTTAATTAGTACGCCTCCTCCTTTACGATTATATGTATTTGTAAGAGGATCGATTAAAGTTTCTAAGTATAAATCATTTTTAGCTTCAATACTTTTACTTATATCAAATAAGGCACAAATAATAGCTTCTTTATTATCTTCTGTTATTATTTTTCTACCAATATCGCAAATCCATACATAAGAACCATCTTTACGTTTAATTCGGTATTCTACTTCATATTGCGTATCTTTTTCTAGTTGTTGATTAATCTTGTCAAAAATAAAATCGTCTTCAGGGTGAATAGATTTTCGAAAATGACCATTCGTCTCTTTTAAATACTCTTCGTAAGTATATCCAAGCATTTCTAACATTTTATCATTAATGACGTATAAAGAGAGATATTCATCTAAGAATACACCTATAATTCCAATAGGTAATGCTCTACTTAACAGTTGAATTAATTCTTGTTGGCTAGAACGATTTAATTTACCAATTGTATCAGGGGCAAAAGCTAGATGTAGTTCGTTTGTAAAGTAGTTTTGATTATCTATTTCACTTATATGAAGATTATCAATATAATAACAGCTATCTTTTTCTATTACTATACATGTAGTATATAATGACATGATATATTGTTTATAGTAAGAATCAATATAATGACGTTCTATGATGATAGTACATAAAGTAATGGAATCATTTATTTTTTGATGATACGTTTTAAAGGAAATCTTATACGAGTTAACCGCATGATGAATTGCTTCTTTCATAATGCTATGAAATTGTTGTTTGGAGTTCCCACTACGTGTATCAGAAGCAAGATAAAAAGAAACATCTTCACTTAACATAGATAAAACAGCATCTACGTTGCGATGTATCCATAATTTTTCAAAAAAGGAATATAGGAATATAGGAATTTTTCCATATTGTGTTTTTAATTCATACAAATCCATTGTAAAGTTCACCTCTGCGTATAAAGTTTAAGATTCAAATGATAAAAACATTATATCATAGTTTTCATGATTTTTAAAGGTAAGAAACAGCGTGGTATATGGAATACTGTTTATATAAAAAAGATAGCCATATAGACTATCATTCATTATTTTATTTCTTGTTCAAGACTTAAAAATATTTCAGAATTGAAGAATTCTAACAATGTAATTTCTAGTCCGTCACATATTTTCTTTATTGTGGAGATTGTTGGATTTTTACTTCTTCCAGATGTAATGTTACTTAATGTAGATTGTGTAATACCACATATGATACTTAAGTGATTAATTGAGATTTTACGTTCATCACAGAGTTCATGAATCCGTTGGCAACATGCTTCACCTATACTCATTATCCTCACTCCTACCTTTATGATTTCATTCTACGAGTTTTAACTATAAAAGGTTAATTATATATAGTTAATATGTCAAAATGTATATATTTTATACAAAGAAAACATATAGAGTTATTGGTATAAACTGTTAATATACGTCAATACTATGTGTACGTAAAGGAGTGTCATTTATGAAAGCAACTGGTATAGTAAGAAGATTAGATGATTTAGGAAGATTAGTAATTCCTAAAGAAATTAGAAAACAATATCGACTAAAAGAAGGTGACTCTATTGAGTTTTATATTGATCAAGATCGTATCGTTATTCAAAAACACGATGTGTTATCTAGACATATTGAAGAAATTAATATTATGTGTGAAACATTAGAAGCGATGTATCAAAATAAAGTAATATTTATTCAAGATGGATGGCTTCAACAACATCAAATAAAATTAAAAGAATCTTTTATAGGTATTTGTCACACACATCGTATGAGAGTATTTGAACATGAACAAGTATTTATGTTGGAAGATATACGCTATAGTGGTTTAATTTATCCCATTATTTCATATGGAGATTGGTTTGGAGCATTTGTTATTCTATTTGATAAAAAGTCTTTAAAAAATGAAGAGTTGTATGCAGTAGAAGCATTTACACAACTTTTATCTCGCCAACAGACACAATAAATGTTACACTAAAGCATAGAGGTGAAAATATGGAAGCTATGCGTTTAGATAAATATTTAAAAGTGGCAAGAATATTAAAAAGAAGAACTGTATCAAAAGAGTTGGCTGATAGTCAACGTGTATTTGTGAATGGACGTATTGCGAAACCATCAACAGAAATACATGTTGGTGATGAAATTAAAGTTATATTTGGTTATCGTGAATTAACGATTCGTGTAAAGATGTTACAAAAACAAGTGAGTAAGAATGATGCAGCACTTATGTTTGAAGTATTAGATGAAAAAATCATAAAAAAAGAAGATGTAGAGATTATTTAATTTCTACATTTTTTTGTGTGAAAAATCACAGAAAATGTGAAAAGAAAATGGTTATGAGAAGAAGGAACAGAAATACCAAAAACCGTTGAAAGCGATTACTTAATCTAGTATGATGAGTATGAAGTTGAAAGGAGGGACTGCATATGATGCAGAAAATTCAAAGGTTTGGAGGAGCTATGTTCACACCTGTATTATTATTTGCATTTTCTGGAATGATGATAGGAATAGGAACTTTATGTACAACAGAAGCAATTATGGGTAGTTTAGCAAGTCCAACAGGAATATGGTATCAATTTTGGAATGTTATTTTACAAGGGGGATGGACAGTATTTAATCAATTACCTTTGCTGTTTGTGGTAGGTTTACCAGTAGGTCTTGCGAAAAAGCAACAAGCAAGATGTTGTATGGAAGCTCTTGTCTTATATTTAACATTTCAGTACTTCTTAAGTACAATCTTAAGTCAATGGGGTTCAAGCTTTGGAGTTGATTTCGCATTAGAAACAGGTGGTATCAGTGGATTAACAATGATTGCTAGTATTAAAACCTTAGATATGGGAATGATTGGAGCATTGTTGATATCTGGTATTGTGATTTATTTGCATAATCGCTTTTTTGATACAGAATTACCAGAATGGCTAGGTACATTTAGTGGATCTAGTTTTGTTGTCATCGTTGGTTTCTTTGTTTTATTGCCAGTAGCATTCTTATCTGCTTGGCTATGGCCAATGGTACAAGAAGGTATGAGAAGTTTTCAAACAATGATTTCTGAAGCAGGTTCATTTGGTGTTTGGATATTTATTTTTCTAGAACGTTTATTAATACCTTTTGGATTGCATCACTTATTATACTTTCCATTCTTTTATGATAATGCAGTCGTGGATGGAGGTATCTTTACAACATGGGCAAATCAATTACCAGAACTTGCAGCAAGTACAAGACCATTAAAAGAATTAGCACCATATGCATGGGCACCTCTTACTGGTTTATCAAAAATGTTTGGTTGTCCAGGGATTGCGTTGGCATTTTATAAAACGGCAAAAGATTCTAAGAAAAAAGCTGTTGCAGGATTGCTGATTCCAATTACGTTAACCGCAATTTTTTGTGGAGTTACTGAACCGATTGAATTTACATTCTTATTTATTGCGCCAGTATTATTCGTTGTTCATGCCTTATTAGCCGCAACATTATCTACTATTGCTTATATGTTCGGGGTAGTAGGTGCAATGTCTGGAGGGTTAATAGAAATATCAGCATTAAACTTTATACCTTTAATGGGATCACATTGGCAAACATATTTAACATTATTAATAATTGGATTAATATTTACAGGTATTTATTATGTTGTATTTACATTCTTAATTACAAAATTCAACTTTAAAACACCAGGTAGAGAAGATGATGAAGAAGAAGTGAAATTTCATACAAAAGCTGAATATCGTGAAAAGAAAGCAACAGGTAAAGTTAGCTTAGCAAATCAGATTTTAGAAGCATTAGGTGGAAGAGATAATATTGTAGATGTTACAAATTGTGCAACAAGATTACGTGTAAATGTAAAAGATGAATCATTAGTAAAAAGTGATACGTATTTTAAATCTATTGGAACACATGGGATTAAGCAAACAAAGACAAATGTACAAGTCATCGTAGGATTAAAAGTCGCAAGTGTAAGAGAAGAATTTGAAGCACTGTTATGAAAAGGTTAAATATTACTACATGTGTCAATATATTAATTGGTATCTTATTTGGAATATCTTGTATAGAAGCACTAGGAATGATGTTGATTAGTACTGGAAAAGGTACAATACAGGATGTTCTTTCATCACAACCTCAATATGCATTAGTTATGGTATCTTGTGGTATTTATGCCATATTAGGATATATTTTGTATTGGTATCGTAAAAAGAATGATATTTGGGATATGGTTATTTATTTGTTGTGTTTATCAGTATGTTTATTACTGTTGAACAATATAGTATGCGCTTTGTTTAGTTTATATTTATTATATCAGTATTATAAAAAATATACTTTAAAAAAACAAACGCGCAACCATACGGTATGGATTTATGGAAGTCATATTGTATGGATTAGTATTTGTATATTTTATTTCTTTATGAAAGAATCAATGATGTAAAATGGAGGTAATTAATATGAAAAAATATGCAGTTACAGTAGCAGGTGGAGGGAGTACATTTACTCCAGGAATTGCGTTATTATTATTAGAACATATGGATCGTTTTCCAATTCGTAAAATTATGTTTTATGATAACAACAAAGAACGTCAAGAAACAATTGCGAAAGCATGTGAAATTTTAATTAGAGAAAAAGCTCCAGAAGTAGAATTTGGATATACAACAGATCCTGAAACAGCGTTTACAGATATTGACTTTGTAATGTGTCATATTCGTGTTGGATTATACGCAATGCGTGAATTAGATGAAAAAATACCATTAAAATATAATGTAGTAGGGCAAGAAACTTGTGGTCCTGGGGGAATTGCATATGGTATGCGTTCAATAGGAGGAGTATTAGAAATCTTAGATTATATGGAAAAATACTCACCAAATGCATGGATGTTAAATTATTCTAACCCGGC
>CAJFOG010000072.1 GCA_904395785.1 uncultured Eubacterium sp.
CAAATTCACCATTAAATACACACTCTTGTTTTTGTGGTGTTGTTTGTTGTTGTTCTTGTACTGGTTGTGTATTCTGTTGTGTTTGTTGTGTAGTATTAGACCCTGCACTGTTATTCGTTGTATTGTTTGACGAATTGTTATTTGTATTAGATGATTGTTGACTTTGTGATGGTGTTGTAGATTGTGTGTTGTTTGTGGATGGTTGTGTTGTGTTTGCTTGTACATTATCAGTTGCTACTGATTGTTGTTGTGTAATCTCTTGAGTACTTTGTTGTTCCACTACCTCTTCTTCTATTTCTTTCACTTCTACTTTAAATGATTTCTTAGATTCATTTCCATTCTTGTCTTTCGCAATCACTGTTACTTCATATGTTCCAGCTTTTTTCGTATCTAATTCCCCTTCATCAATGTAATAACCATCTTTTTCTACTTTTTTATCACTATATTTTAAATCACCATCTACTGGATCTTTTACTTCCTTTACATTGTCTTTTAATGTTAGTTTATCTCCTTCAGTAATGGATACTTTATCTTTCTTTAACGTAATTTCTGGTTTCTTTGTATCTTCTACTGTTACTTTAACTTCTTCCTGTTTCTCTTTCTTACCATCACTAAAGGTTACTTGCAAAATCTGTTCTCCTACTTTTTTAGAATCAAAACCTTCTACAGATTTCACAGATACATTTTCATCTGAGGTAACTTTATCAAATAAAGCAGCATTGTCGAGTTCTGCTCCATACTCTACCTTAACATCAGATGCAGGTGTTACTGTTAATTCTTTTGTACATCCTGCTACAAACATAACTGCAAATACCATACAACATAATAACTTTTTCATATATTTCTCCCTTTCACTTATATCCATCTTTGGACATACTGTAATACACTATCATTTTAACACATTATGACTTGCAATGCACTTGCAATTTCCTTGCATTTTACTTGCACATAGCGCATATAAATTTTAATATCAAATACTATATAAAAAGCCATTCTAAAAGTAGAATTCTCTAACTTTCAAAATGACTTATTTTAAAAAATTATACTTCAATAATTTTCATTGTGTTTGTTGCACCAGTACCTGCTGGGTATCCTGCAACAATGATAATTGTATCTCCTTCTTTTACACCGTGTTCTTTTGCAATACGACGTGCTAATTCAGATTCATTTGTTTGATCATTTGCTACATCAGAAAGTACTGTAGTTACACCCCAGTTCATAGCTAATGAACGTTGTGTTCTTTCATCGAATGTAACTGCGATAATTGGAGCTTTTGGACGGAATTTAGAAATACGACGTGCAGTTGTTCCACTTGTTGTAAATGCTACAACAGCTGCTACATCTAAAGCCATTGCTGTTTCCGCAACAGAAATCGCAATCGCATCATTTTTTGTTCTTTGACTTGTACTAATTGCTGTATTTAATCTTTCTTTGTAAGGTAAAATTGGTTCCATAGCAATTGAAATTTTATTCATAGTTTGTACAGCTTCAATTGGATATGCACCTGCAGCAGATTCACCACTTAACATAATTGCATCAGTGCCATCTAATACAGCATTCGCAACGTCACTAGCTTCTGCACGAGTAGGACGTGGGTTACCTTGCATACTTTCTAACATGTGCGTAGCAGTAACAACTGGTTTTCCTAATGCATTCGCTGTTTTAATAATTTGTTTTTGGTAAATAGGAACTAATTCTAAAGATACATCTACTCCTAAGTCACCACGAGCAACCATAACACCATCCGCAACTTCAAGAATTTCTTCTAAGTTGTCAAATCCTTCTTGGTTTTCGATTTTTGGGATAATTTGAATATCAGGTCTTCCTTCTTCTTCAAGAATTTGACGAATTGCTAATACATCTTCTTTTCTACGTGTAAATGAAGCTGCTATGTAATCCACACCCATTTTACATCCAAAACGAATATCAGCATCATCTTTCGCAGAAACAAATGGCATACTTAAACGAACACCTGGTAAGTTACATCCTTTTCTACTTTTTAATACGTGAGGATTCTCAATACGACATTTTAATTCTCCATCATTTTTTTCTAAAATTGTTAAACGACACTTTCCATCATCAATTAAGATTGTTCCACCAACTTCAACATCATCAAAAATTTCTGGACATTGTACATGGAAACGTTCGTGGTTACCTAATACTTTTTCACGAACAAGTGTAACAATTTCACCTTTCTCAAAACTTTCTTCTTTGTTTTCAAAATCACCTAAACGAACTTCAGGTCCTTTTGTATCTAAAAGAATTGCTACATTTTTTCCAGTTTTCTTAACAACTTCACGAATGTTGCTGATACGTTTTCCATGTTCTTCATAATCACCATGAGAGAAGTTTAAACGAATAATGTTCATTCCATTCTCTACTAATTTTGTCATCATTTCCTGGCTTTCAGAAGCAGGACCGATCGTACAAATAATTTTTGTTTTTCTGTTTTCAATCATAACTTCACTTTCCTTTCATAATAACCGTTTTTTCATACTATACAAGACGTTCAAACAGATTTTGTAACTTCTTACGAGATTCTCTAGGCATATTTAACGCTTCTTCAATAGGTACTGAAATAATCTCATTATCTTTAATACTCACACATTGGCCACCAATCCCTTGCATTAATAAATCGACAGCTTTTTCACCCATACGACTTGCTAATACACGATCAGTGGGTGTTGGTGAGCCTCCACGTTGCACATGACCTAATACAGTAGCTCTACCTGAAAAACCTGTATTAAGACTCACTTTTTTCGCAAATTGATGAACATCTGTAATTTTCTCAGATATTACAACAATCGCATGACGTTTTTTCTTAATTAAATCAAAGTCTCGCAAACGCTCTAGGACTTCTCCTTCCTCAAAGCCCGTTTGAGAAGTAATTACAATTTCTGCACCACAAGCAATTCCAGACCATATCGCAAGATCGCCACATCTGTTTCCCATCACCTCAACAATAGAACAACGGTGGTGTGAACTGGAAGTATCGCGGAGTTTATCGACTGCTTCCACAATTGTCGATAAAGCCGTATCAAATCCAATTGTAAAATCTGTACAAGAAATATCATTATCAATCGTTCCAGGTAAACCAATACAGTTAATACCCATTTGCGTTAAAGCTAACGCGCCACGGTAAGATCCATCTCCTCCGATTACTACAATGGCTTCTATTCCACGTTTTTTCAGCTGTTGCACTGCTTTTTCACGAACTTCTGGATCTTTAAATTCAGGTAAGCGAGCAGAACCTAAAATCGTTCCACCACGAGAAATAATTTCTCCTACACTTGATTTTGTTAAAGGTTCAATATACCCTTCAACCATACCTTTATACCCATCATAGATACCAAAAACTTCAATTCCACTATTTAGTGCAACTCTTGTGACGGCACGAATTGCAGCATTCATCCCAGGTGCATCTCCACCGGATGTTAGAACACCTATACGTTTAACCATAAAAATTCCTCCATTCACGTTAATAATCATAACATTTTATGACAATTTTTACTAGCATTTATTTTCTTCTTGAACTACCTTTTACAAAAACTTCACAAGACAGTATCTGAATTCTATCTAAAATTCGATCTGCTGCGATGGGTTCACTTACTCTACCATTCCCAATTGCTAATTTATCTTTTAATTCTTCAAAGCGATAATTACTCGTAAAAATTGTTAATTTATGCTTTTGCATACGTGCATCTAATAAAGGTAGTAAAATATCATCCCTACTCCATGCAGTCACACTTTCACCACCAATATCATCTAATACAAGGACATCAATATTTTGAATACCTCTTAATTTTTGTTCCATTGCTTGCGCATCTTGAAACATCATTTTTAAATCTGCAATTAATTTTGCTACATTCACAAATGCAACTTTTCTTCCTTTTTTCGCATAATAATTTGTCATTCCTGCTGCTAAATAACTTTTTCCAACACCAGGAGGACCATAAAAATATAAACCTTTTGTATTATCTTCATCCATTAACACTCGAATTACTTGCATCACAACATCTTTATAGGTTTCTGGTTCATTACGCATATCTAGTTTTGCCACATCAACTAATAAATATTCTTTTAACGCATCAAAATAGCGATATTGTTTTTCATGCGCATACTTATTTTTTTCTTTCAGAGTATACTCACACATACAGACTTCTTGTTGTAGCACTTTATCTAAACGTAATTCTAGACGTTGCCCTCTCATTGGCTGGCGACAAAAAGACAAACCCGCACAACCTTCACACTTCAACATCACATCACAATAATCTTGAAATAGACCACTATGTGCATAAATAAAAGCATCATCTACAAGATTTTGATTGCGCCATTGTATCATATATGGATTTTTTAATAGTTTTTCAACACGTTGTCGTTTTGCTTCTTCCTGTTGCTTTGTTAAGGTAAACTGAAACTCTAACTTTTCCATCAATCATCACCTCTTAATTGCGCCATTAAGCGTTGTAACTCATCATCATCTACATGAACTTCATCATCTTTTTGAATACTATCTTGATCATCATACCACCTTGTTACTTCTTTACGTTGTATACGCTTCAACTTTTTCTCTTTTGACTCTTCCGATATTAAATCGAGTGCTTTTTCTTTCGTATCAATTTTTAAACGTATCCACGCACTCGCAACCGTTTCCACATATG
>CAJFOG010000073.1 GCA_904395785.1 uncultured Eubacterium sp.
ATATGCATTATTTGATATTGGTCTTTATACCGTTGATTCAAATATGCATTTATTTCATTCTCATTTGTCAATTTTTTTGACCAAATCATCTTTTCACCGTATATATTTTCTTCTCTTACTTGTAGAGACGTATTAACCTCATTGTATGTTATCATATAATAAATGGTATTTTCTTTCAATTCTAGATGCTCTTCACTTTTTGATGTATTCACCATACCTTCTGCTTTAATTTCGTATATTTCAATAATTTTATCTTTATTCACATTTGATTTTGCGGATAAAAACACTGTATATTGTTTTGTTTGTGATACTAATTTTGGTGAAGCATGCATTGAAAACTTTGTAAAGTCTTCTTGTAATATGGTATTCATATTTTTAGTTAAGTAACTTTCTCCTAATGACTGCAAATGCTCTAAGAAATCATGAGAAATCTCGCCCGCATTTTGAATCCTTTCTGGTAAGTTTTTAACTACAATTTGCTTTGTTGTTTCAATAGGTTGAATATGATATTGTTGTGCTAATTCTTCATCATATGTGGCAATGATTGATATAACATCTCCATTGGATAAATTAGTATTTGGTGTAGCTTCATATGTAATAGAATCCATAAACTCTTGAATTCTTTGATTATACGTATTATATTCATTACTTACTTTTACACTAGCACTACTAGATTCGCCTATAAACTGCAAGTTAGCATTTTTGGTAACATCTACTTCTATTGTGCGAAAAAACAAGACATAGCATGTAACATACAAACTTGCGATAATAAGAAACATACAGCATCCTGTAAGTAACTTCGAATAATACGATTGTTTTTTTTGACTAGATACGAGTAATTTCATAATGATTCTCCTACGATTCTATGATGCATCAATGTTGCAATATGTTCACCTACATACAAGGAAACATCTACTCCATAACGTACCATTTCTTTAACTGCACTACTTGATATATGTGCTAACTTTGGATCACTATATAATACAACTGTTTCTATTGTATCATCTAACTCTTTGTTGAAAAGAGCCAGTGTTTGTTCATACTCAAAATCTTTTATACTTCGTACACCTCTAATAAAAGCACATGCTTGGTATTTCTTCGCAAAGTGTACACTTAAACCTTCACCATGACAACAAGATACATTCACAATATCTTTTGTCATATCTTTAATAAACTGAACACGTTCTTCAATTGAAAACAATGTTGATTTATTTTGATTCATCAATACCACAACAATAACTTTATCAAATAACTTAGAAGCCCTTTGAATCAAGTCAAGATGTCCAATTGTAATTGGATCAAAACTACCAGGAAATACAGCTACTCTCATATACTCTCCTTCTTATAATATGTAATACGAGTGATCCCGTATACTACTTCTTTTACTTTACGCAATGTCCCAATTTCTTTGGGAAATTCATCTTCTTTCAAACTCTCACAAACTATATCCCCATGCACCTTAATTGCGTTATGTTCTTCTAAAAACGTTAAAATTTCAATGATATTTTGATCTTTATATGGAGGGTCTAAATATACTAAATCAAATTGTCTTTGTTCTTCTACAATTTTTTGTAATGCTTTTTTATAATCTATTTGCCAAATGACACAACGATTTTTTACATTAAGTGTTTGACTATTTCTTTTTATCGTTTCAATCGCTTTTCTTTGCTTATCACACATAAGAGATGTTTGCATCCCTCTAGATAATGCTTCAAAAGAAACATTACCACTACCTGCAAATAAATCTAACATCTCTCCACCATCAAAATATGGTCCAATGCGAGAAAATACTGCTTCCTTTACTTTATCTGTTGTAGGTCTTGTAGCATCTCCTGTTACTGCTTCAATTTTTCTTGAACGAAACTCTCCTGCAACAATTCTCATATTTTCAACTCCTTTTGCATATTACATATTTCTTGGGTAATACTATAATTGCAGCCGTTAATCGGCTGTCCCCCAATCTTTGTTTCTCCTCTTCCCTTTCTAAAAAGAGTCCTATCCCTAAGGACTCTTTTTTCTTTGTGCTTTCTGTGTTAAAACACCTTGTCTTCTAATTCGAGAAATAATTGATTGACAGATACCTACTGCCACCATAATTGACATTAAAGAACTACCTCCACTTGAAATAAATAATAAAGGTACTCCTGTTAATGGAATTAAACCACTTACTCCACCTACATTTAAGGCAAAATGAACAAATAAGTACATCGCAGTTCCAACTAAGATGATTTTGTAACCTTCACTACTCGTACGGAATGCATAATAAAATAAACGGTGAATAAATAATCCATACATAAACACTACAAATGCTAAACCAAAAATTCCAATTTCTTCCACAACAATAGATAATATAAAGTCGTTATCAGACTGTGTTAAATACCCATATTTTTGAATCGATTCACCAAAACCAACACCTTGTAAACCTCCTCTTGCAAAACCATACAATCCATTAATTAACTGATAACCACTTACTTGTGGGTTTAAAAAAGGATCTGCTGCTATTTCAATACGAGAACTAATATGACTTAATACAGGTATATTAGCTAAAAAAGAACTCAATTGATCTGGAATCAAAAAACATAAAAATAGACCAAATAAACCTATCATTAAACCTATCCCTATGCATTTTTGAAATTTTTTTAAACTAGAATTACTTACTAAAAGACAGCATGTAAAGCACATCATAATCATTACTAATACAGCTCCAAAGTCCTTTTGTAAAGCTGTTAAGCATAAATACATAAAGAAGAAGAAAATTGGAATACGCATAATGGCCCACCAATCAAATCTACGCTTTCCTGCCACCTCTATAAATACAGCTAAAACAATAATTAAAAATACTTTGCAAAATTCAGAAGGCTGTAATGTAATTTCACCAACAGCAGGTACTGGAATTCGAATCCACGCCTTAGATCCATATGTATCCATAAACAACTGTGTAGATAGCATAGCAACCAATAACAAAAAACCAATAATCAGATATAACCGTTGAGCTCTACGCATTGTAAAATTATTCGCAAAAAATGTCATCAGAAAGTAGGATACGATTACAAATAAGACTTGCTTAATTAACACAGTAACAATTTTTATTGGACTAGATGCACTACCAACATTTGTTGATACAATCATCAAAGTTCCAAATATCATTAACATGATAACGCATAGATGTAATGCTACATCATACTTTTTCGGCATTTTTGCGGAGATATCTATATTTTTAATACGCAAAACGCATTCTCCTTTCTCTTTGTATCATTTATAATAGCATACTCTTTCTTTTTTTTTAATATTATTTAGCAAATCTCTTCCATTCTTATAAAATTCCGTATAAAATAATACTGTTAGAAAAGGAGTTTACTATATGAATTTTAATTATAATAATATTGTAAAGGATGTAAATCCTATCGTACGTGAAAAAAGTCAAAATGTTCAACTTCCATTAAGTACAGAAGATCGAGAATTATTACAAAATATGCTACAATATGTTCGTGATTCACAAGATGAGCATTTAGCTGTGGAAAACAACTTGCGTCCTGCTGTTGGAATTGCCGCTGTTCAATTAGGTGTTTTAAAAAAAATGCTTGCGATTGTTGTCCCAGATGAAGATGGAAATAATATTGAATATGCGTTAGTAAATCCTAAAATTATTTCTGAGTCTGTACAACGTGCATATTTAAAGCATGGAGAAGGATGTCTTTCAGTGGAAGATGAACACCAAGGAATTGTTCCTCGTGCTGCAAGAATTACGGTAAAAGCATATGATATGATTCGTGATGAAGAAATTACGATTCGTGCACAAAACTTTTTAGCAATTGTTATGCAACATGAAATTGATCATTTCTCTGGAACATTATTTTATGATCACATTCAAAAAGATGATCCATGGAAACCAATTCCAGATGCTATTGTAATAGAATAACATGCTCTTATCAGAGCATTTTTTATGGGATTTACATTAGAAAGCCTTTTCAAATAGAAAAATGAAACAATCTTGCCGTTGTTATTTTCATTTTTATGCTATACTAATATTACATTAGGTACTTACTAATAGTTATCTATATTATATGAAGAAAGGAGTTATGAAATGGCAACTACACATCATGGAAATAAATTACGTAGTCAAAAACGCGTGAATCAAACAAAAGAACGATATCATAAAATATTTCCAGAACGTTCAGACACAAAAGTTTATGCATTGGGAGGTTTAGGAGAAGTCGGAAAAAATATGTATTGCGTCGAACATGAAAATGAAATTTTAATTATCGATGCTGGAGTACGTTTCCCTGAGGATGATTTATTAGGCGTAGATTATGTTATTCCTGATTATACTTATCTAGTAAAACAAAGTAAAAAACGTAAAGTTCTTGTGATTACTCATGGACACGAAGATCATATTGGAGGAATTCCCTTCTTATTAAAAACTGTACAATTAGATGCAATTTATGCTCCTGCATTTGCAATTGCTCTAATTCAAAAGAAATTAGAAGAACGTAAAATGAGAGGTTTTAAAATATCTGAAATCAATGATCAAAGCTCTGTAAAAACACGTTACTTCACATGCGCATTCTATAGTACAACACATTCTATTCCAGATTCTTTTGGAGTATTAGTGAATACTCCAAATGGACGTATTGTACATACAGGAGACTTCAAATTTGATTTAACACCTGTTGGTGGAAATGCTGATTATCAAAAAATGGCATACATGGGGCAAATTGGAATTGATTTATTATTAAGTGATTCTACAAACTCAGGGGTCGAAGATTTTTCTATTTCCGAAAAGAAAGTAGCTGTTGAAATTTTAGAAACAATGAAAAAGACAAAGGGTCGTTTAATTGTTGCAACATTCGCAAGTAACGTATACCGTGTTGCACAAATTTTAGAAGCTGCGGTAGCTTGTAATCGTAAAATTATCATCTTTGGTAGAAGCATGGAAAATGTTGTTACGATTGGTAGAAAAACTGGTAAGATTAAAATTGGAGAACAACACTTTTTAAGTCCTGAACAATTGGCACATGTTCCAGCAGAAAAAACATGTATTGTATGTACAGGAAGTCAAGGTGAACCATTGGCAGCCTTATCAAGAATCGCAAACGGTACACATCGCTACATTAAACTAATTCCAGGAGATACTGTTGTATTCTCAAGTTCTCCAATTCCAGGAAATGGTGCTAGTGTTAACCAAGTTGTGAACAAACTGTTTAAATCAGGTGCAAACGTACTTACAAAATCTATTTTAAGTAATTTACATACTACTGGACATGCTTCTCAAGAAGAGCAAAAATTAATGTTACAGTTAATTAAACCTAAATACTTTATGCCAATTCATGGTGAGTATAAAATGTTGAAACAACATAAAGATACCGCCATTGAAACAGGCGTTCCTGCTGAAAATATATTCACATGTGCAAATGGTGATGTATTAATCTTACGTGATCACAAAGTATATGAATCTAATTATCGTGTCCAAGCAGACGATATTTATGTTGATGGAAATGATATTAGCGGAGTATCTACTGCAGTCTTAAAAGATCGTAAAATTCTTGCAGATAATGGATTAGTATCAGTAGTCGTTGCCATTGATTCAAGAGAAAATAAAGTATTAAGTAAACCTGTTGTTGTTTCTCGTGGATTTGTATTTATTAAAGATAGTCAAAGTTTATTAAAAGAAGCAGAGTTACTTGTTCAACAAGCCTTAAATGATAAAATGAAACAGCGAACTACATTCTCTGAACTTAAAAACTGCGTAAGAAGCACATTAGAACCATTCTTCTACAATAAAACGCATAGAAATCCAATTGTTATCCCAGTTATTATTAACTCAAAAGATGCGATACAAGCAATGCAACAAACACGCACAAATAAACCAATCAAACAACCGCAACAAAAAAGAAAAACAAGCGAAGCATAAAACCGAAGAATTTCTTCGGTTTTATTTATTCAAATACGAAAAGTTATGATAAAATAGTCATAACAATACATTGGAGGTTTATATGAAACGCTTTTTTAAAATACTTATAATTATCGCCTTATGTTTCATCCTAGGCTTTGCACTTATATGCTATACATTATTTATAGGGGTAGATAATGTTCGTATATCTTATCAATCTATTATAAGTAATAAGATTCCTGATTCTATGAATGATAAAAAGATTGCATATTTTAGTGATATTACTTATTTAGAATTTATGGATAAAGGACGTCTACAAAATATGATTTCTACTTTAAAAGAAACACATGCAGATGTTGTAATATTTGGTGGAGATATATTTAGTAATCCTATAACCTTTACCCCAGATTCTAAAAGTGTAAAAGAACTAACAGAAATCTTATCATCTATAGAAGCTCCTTTAGGAAAATTTGCAGTATACGGTGATCAAGATATTGTCAATGATGAAACCAAAAAAATTGTCACCAACATTCTTACAGATAGTGAATTTGAAATTATCTCAAATACTAATATTCAATTAAGAAATGAAACGCCACAAGGAATTACACTTGTCGGTTTAGATCCTTTAGTGAATGGATCTATTGATACTAACACAGCATTTAAAAATATTACAAAAGACGATTTTACCATTTTAGTTTCACATTGTCCTGATATTATGACAAATACAAGTTTAAATACAAACTATATTGATATTGCTGTAACCGGTCATTCATTAGGTGGACAAATATATATTCCTATTTATGGACCAATTGAAAAACAAGAAGGTGCCAGTACATATTTCCATGGAATATACGAAATCAATACTACCACATTATATGTATCAAATGGATTAGGAACAAGAGGAAGTGATTTACGTATTTTCTCTCCACCTGAAATCTTTTTATTCCGTCTACAATCAAAGGAATCATAAAAAAGAGGCTGTAACGAAATGTGTTTATAAAAGTTCATTTCACACAGCTTTTTTTTAATTTTGTCTAAAAAACTTATAGTATATATAAAAATAAAATATCTCTACCAATTTACGAGATATAAATTTTTTTATATTTTGGACACACTCTACCCTTATATTGTTGATGTCTTTAAAAACATATTTCCTGTGAATAAACTTTAATGCTTTGTTTTTCCCTGTATTTATGATATTTCATTTATACCCTAAGCATACAATAAGAAATTCCATGTTTGTGTTATCTAATCCCCTTCTTGTAAATTTTATATTTTGTTTTATAACTCCAAATGCTCCTTCTATAGCCTTTAGAAAAGAGAATAGTTTATCGTCTAGATAAATTTTTAAACCAATATCTAGTGGAAAACCAACTGTAATGCGTTATCATTAGATTCGTAATTAGAAATATTTTGGTTCATGATTTAATTAAAGCAAAACAGCCTATGTTTATCAGTATTTAACTGATTCCATAGGCTTTGTTCTATTTAGAGTTTATTTTTATTTTGTTACAGCCCTTTTTACTATCCTCTTAATGTTGCCTGTAATTCTGTTTGTAATGTATCTATAATTTTCGTAAAAATCGTGTTTATTTCTTCATCTTTTAATGTACGATCATCTGATTGGAATGTAACAGATAATGCAATAGATTTACATCCTTGCTCAACATGTTTTCCAGTATATACATCAAATACTTCCACATTACGAATTACATTTTCTTTTCCTAATTTACCATTCTTTTTAATCGCTGCAACAATGGATGCTGCACTTACATCTTCTTTTACCACAAATGCTAAATCACGGTTTACAGAAGGGTATTTACTAATTTCTGTAAATTTTACTTTACTTGTTTTATTCGATAAGATAATTTCTAAATTTAATTCCATCGCTACTGTTGGTTGAATATTTAATTTCTTACAAACAGCCGGATGAATTTCTCCAATTATCCCTAATAATTGTTTTCCTAGATATATTTGTGCACTACGATATGGATGGAAATTTTGTGTATCTAATTGATTTTCTTTAAAGAATACACGTTGCCCATCAAATCCCACAGCTTCTAATAAGCTTTCTACTAATCCTTTCATTACGTAGAAATCAGCATCTAAGCTAAACTTCTGCCAACGACCTTTTTGTAAACTACCACTTGCGACTACACATAAATGTTCTTCGACTTTTCCTTTCCCATATACATTACTTAACTCAAATAATGCTACATCTTTGATAGAACGTGCTTGATTATATGCTAAACTGTCTAATAAACTTGGCATAATACCCATTCTTACATAACGACGATCTTCACTCATAGGAGAAGCTAACTCAACATATTCTTCTAAAGGCATTGAAGCTGCATCTAGTTTTTCTTTACTTACTAAAGAATATGTAATAGCTTCATAATATCCAAGTCCTGTTAATAAAGAACGATATTTTCTTCTTAAGCGTTGACGCTTATCAAGAGAACCTAATGTAGTTGGCATAAACGGCAGTGTTGCTGGTAAGCTATCAAAACCTAAAATACGAATAATTTCCTCTGCGATATCTGCCTCTATTTTTAAATCCATACGATAACTTGGAATCGTTACTAAAATCTCATCATTACCTACTTTTGGTTGTAAATGTAATCTATTTAATACGTCTACAACACTTTCTAATGTAAACTGTGTTCCTAATAAGTGATTGATACGTTGTAAACTAACAGATAAACTGATAGGTGTATATGGTTCTTTCCCGTATTGTACAGTTTCTTCTATCATTTGTGCATCTGCATATTCAATTAATAATTGTACCGCACGTTGCATTGCTTTTTTAGCCGCAAGAGGTTCAATTCCTTTTTGATAACGAACACTTGCATCTGTTGATAAGTTTAATCGACGAGAAGTATTACGTATTGATACATGGTCAAAGCATGCTACTTCAATAATCATACCTGTTGTTGTATCTTGAATTTTTGAATCATTTCCTCCCATAATTCCCGCAATTCCAATCGGTTGATCTTGAGAAGTAATAACAAGATCACCTTGTTGTAATTCATATGTTGTATCATCTAATGCTGTATAGTTTGCCTCTACATTATCTTTTACTACGATACTTTTAGAAGGAATAGCCTTCATATCATAAAAATGTAAAGGTTGTCCTGTTTCTAACATCACAATATTACTAATATCCACAATGTTATTAATAGATTTAATACCTGATGCTTGTAATAAGTCTTTCATCCATTTTACAGATTCTTTTACTGTTACTTTATGGATCATTTTCCCTAAAAAGAATGGACACTTTTCTGTTTCACTATGCACTTGTAATGTGGGTTTTAATTCTTCTACCTCATATGTTGTTGAAGGTAATGTTACTTTCTTATTTAATACTGCACCAACTTCTAAAGCCATAGACCATGCTGCCATACAGTCATTACGATTTGGCGTTAATCCTACATCTAATATGACATCATCATACCCTAAATATCCTAAAGGATCACAATGTCCAATCGGTGCATCACTTGGTAATACTTCAATCCCATTTTTACTTACTTCATTTAATAATTGTGAATCTACACCTAGCTCTAATAAAGAACAAATCATTCCATTACTTTCACATCCACGAATTGTTCCTGCCTTAATTTCAATTTCCGGTAACTTTGCCCCAACTTTCGCAACGATTACTTTTTGTCCAGCAGCTACATTACTAGCCCCACATACAATTTGTAAAGTTTCTGTTTGGACATCTACTTCACAAATATGTAAATGATCACTGTCTGGATGATCCACACATGTTAAAACTTGTCCAATCACAAGGTTTGTACCTTGCGACATATATGAAATGCCTTCTACTTCTAATCCTGCATCTGTAATACGCTTTGCAATTTCTTCCATTGAAATATCAGAAACATCCATATATTGACTTAACCATTTTTTACTAATATTCATAATACTTCCTCCTACTCAAAGCGATTAAATGTTTTTAAGAAACGAATATCATTTGTATAAAAGTTTCGAATATCTTGAATTCCATACTTTAACATTGCGACACGTTCTATCCCAATACCAAACGCAAATCCACTATATTCTTTAGAATCAATACCAGCCATTTCTAATACATTTGGATGTACCATACCAGCTCCTAAAATTTCAATCCATCCTGTACCTTTACATACAGAACATCCTTTACCACCACAAACATGACAACTTACATCTACTTCTACACTAGGTTCTGTAAATTGGAAATAACTTGGTCTAAAACGAATAGTCCTACTTTCTCCAAACATTTTTTGAGCTAAAAATAATAAAGTTCCTTTTAAATCAGATAAGCGAATATCTTTTCCAATTACTAACCCTTCACATTGAATAAACTGATGAGAATGCGTTGCATCATCATCATCACGACGATACACTTTACCTGGACAAATTACTTTAATCGGTAATGCATGTTCTTTTGCACATTTTTCTAATTGTCTTGTTTGGATTGCTGTTGTATGTGTTCTTAATAGTTCTTCTGCGTTAATATAAAATGTATCTTGCATATCTCTAGCTGGATGATCTTTTGGGATATTTGCACGTTCAAAGTTATATAAATCCATTTCAACTTCTGGACCATCTGCTACTGTATATCCTAATCCAATAAATACATCTTCTATTTCTTGTTGTACAAGCATTAAAGGATGTATTGTACCAATTACTGGTTTTAATCCATCTAATGTAATATCAATTTTTTCACTCTCAATTTGTTTTTGGATTGCTTCTTCTTCTAATACTTGTTTACGTTCTTCAATCATAGATGCAAATAAAGATTTAATCTCATTTACTTGTTGACCAAAAGCAGGGCGATCTTCTTTTGGTAACTCCTTCATCATCTTCATTACTTCTTGTACTGGACCTTTTTTTCCTAAATACAATACACGCAATGTTTGTAATACATTTAAATCACGACAGGCTTCTATTTTTGCTAAACCTTCTTCTTTTAATTGCGCTAGCCTTTTCATATTTTCATCCTTTCCTATAATAAAAAAATCGCAAAACACAGGAACCCTAACGGGCGGTACCATCCTGTTTCGTCTTGCGACACACTTACTTTCTACTAGCATAGATAACCGATATGCTTATCGGGGGCTTTTTACACCCTCTCCTAGGTGAATTCATAACCTTGTATAGAAGAAAACTTTCAGCAATTATTTTCTCTCTCTGACAATACAATCACATTACTACTACTCCTAATCTACGATTTCTTTACTATTATACAAAATCAAATGTACAATTACAAGATAAATCAAATATGTTTATATAAAACAATGTAAGAAAAGATTAGTCATCATACAAAGTAGTATTCCAATACATGTTGGCAATACAAAAGATATTATTGCCCACTTCCATTCATTTGTTTCTTTTTTGATTGTCCAAACGGTTGTTGCACATGGAAAATGAATCAGCATAAATATTAACATACAAATTGCTGTTTGCCACGTCCAGCCATTTCCTACAAACACATCATATAATGCCTGCATATTCGTTATTTCTACCATACTACCACTAGACATATATCCCATAAGCATAATTGGCACAACAATTTCATTTGCTGGAAAACCTAATATAAATGCCAATATTATCATTCCATCCAATCCTAAAAGCTTTCCAAATGGATCTAAAAATGTAGCAGCATGTGTTAATATCGAAACATCTTGAAACCTAATATTCGCCATGAACCAAAGAATAATTCCAGCAGGTATCGCTACACAAACCGCCCTAGCTAACACAAAAATTGTACGATCAAAAATCGAACGAATAATTACTTTAAACACTTGTGGTCTTCGATATGGTGGTAATTCCAATGTAAAACTTGAAGGAACACCTTTTAATATAGTTTTCGATAAACCATATGATACAAACAAAGATAATAAAACACTAAAGATAATACATCCTAATAAGATAATAGCTGCAACAACATGATTCCATGGAGCTATCATCATTCCTGTAAAAAATAATGTAATAATACTAATTAATGTAGGAAATCTTCCATTACATGGAATCAATGCATTTGTTAAAATCGCAATCAATTGCTCTCTTGGACTATCAATAATTCTAGCTCCACTTACACCTACTGCATTACAGCCAAATCCCATCATCATCGTTAAGGCTTGTTTCCCACATGTATTTGCCTTTTGAAACATCCCATCCATATTAAAAGCAATTCTAGGTAAATAACCAAAATCTTCAAGTAATGTAAATAATGGAAAAAATATCGCCATAGGTGGTAACATAACTGCAATAACCCAACCACATGTTTTTACTATCCCATCTATAAATAATCCTTCTAAAACATCTGAAACATGATAAGCATCACAAGCTTGGTGAAGCCAAATTTGAAGCTGTGTAAACATAGAACTTAACACGGAGCTAGGAATATTCGCAAAACTAATGGTAATCCAAAATATAATTCCTAATAGTATCAACAACCAAATAGATCCCCATATACGATGTGTTACAATAACATCTAGTTTTTGTTTCTTACTTTGATAATTATCATCATAATGGATATATTGTTCACAGAGATGATCTGCACGTTTTTGTATCGCCAAACTTATTTCATCACCAAAATACTCATAGATACCATCTTGAATTAATTCTTCTTTTAGATGATTCACATAATGTATTACTTCTTCTTTATTTTCTATTCTTTCATAAAACTTTGTATCATCAATACATGGATCTAAAAGTTGTAATGCATAATATCTTTTTAATCGCTTTTTTACGCGTATTTGATTTTCTAATTTATTTAATGCTTCTTGTAGTTGTTTAGGATATACTATTTGACTTTTATTTTCATTACTAGAATATTGTACGATTTGATAAATACTTTTCTTTAGTTCATCAAAACCTTGATGATTTCTAGCACTCATGCTTACAATAGGTAGTTTTAAGTCTTCACAAAACCCTTGTACATCAATATCGATATTTTGTTTTTTTACTTCATCCATAAAATTTAATACTACTACGATATTAGATGTAACTTCCATTGCTTGTAGCACCAAATGTAAATGACGTTTTAAACATGTTGCATCACAAACAATCACTAATGCATCATATTCTGCAAAACATATATAGTCCCTTGTAACTTCTTCTTCTTTTGAGTGTGCAATTAAAGAATACGTCCCAGGAAGATCAATCATCTCATAGCGTTCATTTTCATATACATATTCCCCTTTTGCTACTGCTACTGTTTTACCAGCCCAATTCCCCGTATGTTGGTGCATACCAGTCAAATGATTAAATACACTACTTTTTCCTACATTAGGATTCCCTAATAATGCGATTGTTCTTTTCGGTTGATGTTTATATTCTTCATTAATTTGCTTATTAATTTTTAATAGTTTATCAAACATTCCTTCACCTCATCATCTGAAACTATAATATGTTTGGCATCTTCTTGTCGTAAAGCAATCATACATCCTTTGACCTCATATGCACAAATACCACGATTCGCATGTTTCAACGTAGGAATTACTTCATTTCCTTTAATAAAACCTAGATCCAATAGTCTACGCTTCATAAAAGGTTCATGTACAACATCTAAAATCTTTACTTTTTCATTTAGTCTTACTTCATCTAAACCTCTCATATCACCCCTCCTTACGCTTATTCTATGTATAGTTTTTCATAACGAAAAGACAATTACCTAATTCTTAGTTTAATACATTTTCCTATTCGATTATTGCATGATAGAATAATAAAACATTTACTTATCAAGTACTTAAAAAGATTAAAGAATGACTAAAAGAACATATAGAAAAATTATATTAGATTTAGCAGGTAGCTTAGATAGTTATATTGAAGGTAAAAATGGTACTATTGATTGGTGTTTAATGGATAGTGAAATGTATTTACAAATTTTTTAAATGAATACAATTATATATAGTAGAAAGAGTTACGATTTATGGAAAAAATCGTCCATATAACAATACTTGCAAGGATAAATAAGAATTATGGAAACTTATTCATCAAAAGTTTTCATAATATTTTTATGATACAAAAACACCGTTAAGATATATTGTTATCCTAACGGTATTTCATTATTCTTAATACATATAATACAGTATATATAAATTACCATATATAAGCACAATCATAATAAGTTTTATCTTGATATTATGTTTTATCTATAATTCG
>CAJFOG010000074.1 GCA_904395785.1 uncultured Eubacterium sp.
GGAAAATGGCAGCCAGTTGCTCTTTTAGTAGCGTGCTTTTTGTACGTTTTTATTTACCAAATAAATTAATATTAAAAGGAGGTACTAAGTATGAGTAAGATTAGCAAAATAACAAGTGTCTTACTTGCAGGAACATTAACTGTTTCAGGATTTAACGGTTCATTAAAAGTTCTTGCGAATGAACAACAAGCGACAAATGAGGAGGAAACTTCAAGTATTCAAACTGATGCACAAGATTTATCGGGTGTTAGTGAAGAGGATATGAAAGATGACTTTCATAATCAAAAAACGACGAAAACAACAATTGTTGAAAACGAAAATGAGATTTCGACATATAGTTTAGAAGAGGTAGATGAAGATAACTATAAATACTTATCAGATCTTAATTATGAAACTAGTTCAAAAGTTGGATGGGGTTCTATTCAAAAAGACAAAGATGTAGAAGGTGGCACAATTACATTAAAAGTAAATGGAGCTGTAACTACATTTAAAAAAGGGATGGGAGCTCATGCAACTTCGAATTTAATTTATCACATTAGTGACTTAAAGAAAAAAGGATATAATGTATTAAGCACTTATGCAGGTGTAGATTATGATAAAAATGGAAAAAGTGATGGTGTTTCTTTCCATATATGGGGTTCAACTGATGGAACTAATTGGACTGAGTTAGATAGTACAGGAACATTAAAACCAGCAAATAACGCAAAATATTTTAATATTGACGTAAGTAAATATGAATATATTAAATTAGAGGCGCGTAGTGAAGGAACAACAGCAAGTGATCATTCTGTATATGGTGATTTAAGATTATTAAAAACAGGATACAGCATTACTTCTGAAGATTATCAAGGATTAAAAACTGTTGCACAATATGATGCAGAACTTTCAAAAAACTCAGTAGAAGAGAATATAAAAAATCATAAAGATTTAATTTTAAAACGTGAGTTAGTAAATAGAATTGGATATCAAGCAATTCAAAATTTATATAAAGAAAAACCAGAAGAGTTAAAAGCAACATTAGACTGGTTAGTGAATGATACAGAAAATTTACAGCTATTTATTGAGGCTGGAGGATATTTTAGTGGTACTGGAGAAAATGCTTTAAATGCTCTTGTAAATTTATATACAGAGTATCATAATGATATGAATAATAAAACTTACAAGAAAATGTTACTTGCGACTGCTGCAGCATATTCCAAAAATATTCGTACATTCTTAGTTAATTATGGTGGTGTTGCGACTAATTCAGATCCAGTTGTGAAATACAAATATTTTAAAAATTTATATGACGAAGGTTTATTTGTAAGAAAAGCGGAATTTGATAATTATTCAATGGAAATTATGCGTACAGTAATGGATGCAAGAATTAATGATGAAGAAATTTCATGGTTAAGAAATTACATTGATAAAAAATATCCAGCATCTACAAGTTTAAATAACTGGGCAAGATACAATGGATATGGATACGCAAAATATGAAAAACCAAACTGGGGAAGAGCTGATTTTTATGCAGAAGAAAATAAAACAAAATGGGATGAAAAATATGATTTTACTAAATACGATATTAGCTATGGTGAAAAAAATAGATATCGTCTTTGGATGGTAATGGAACAAGGAGCTATTTGTTGGGGACTTTCAGGTCTTGGTATGGTAATAAATGAAGTACAAGGTATTCCAGCAATTGGAACATATCAACCAGGACATGAAGCATATATGTTATATAAACAAACAGCTGATGGTAAAGGTACATGGTCTATTTCTGATAATATTAGTGGATATAAAAACTCATTTACAAGATGGGGTGGTTCAACTAATACAGAGCATCGTTTATTATTGGAATGGGGTCAAAAAGAATATAACACTTTAAACTCAGGAAATAATACATCGTATATTTTATTAGCACAAGATGCATTAAATGGCTATAATAATTATTTAAACTCAATGTTCTATGTGTTACTTTCAAATAGCTATAAAGAAGGTAGTGCGCAACATGAAGAAGCATTAAAGAAAGCTTTAGAATGCTACAACAAAAATATTGATGCATTATACGGATTATACAAATCATATTTAACTGATACAACTACAACAGATGATGAATGGGTAGCATTAGCACAACAAATTTCTACAAACTTAAGATATTTCCCAGCACCAATGGTTGATTTATTAAACTTAATTCAAAAACAAGTAAAAGATCAAAATAAAGTATTTGGGATTTCATTAATGAAAACTGAATCGTTGCAATTGGCTTCTAAAGCAACATCTAAAGAAAGTTTACAAGATGGTGCTTGTCGCGAAGTTGCGAATAGCTTGTTAGGGAAAGAAAGTATTGAA
>CAJFOG010000075.1 GCA_904395785.1 uncultured Eubacterium sp.
ATTGTAAGCCCCACGTTATTTTAGATTACCCGTTATTTTAGATTACCCATAAAAAAGGACAAGATCTACTTTACCTTGTCCTTTGCATACCGTGTGTTAATTTATTTTTCAATTAATATTATTACTCTTTTAAATCTGTTATTTCACTTTTAAATCTCTCTAGAATCTCAATATTGTGAGAAAAGAGTACCTAGCATCATAACTTCTTTTCAATATCACTGCCACTATCTTAAATATGTACAATATATTTTATAATTTAAATGTACATCTACTTCTATTATTTTTTTATTCAATAATTTTCAATGTATTTTAATCTTAAGTGATTTATAAAATTAACACATAGCCTCTATTAATAATTTATATCTTCAACTGTAATTAACTCCCCTGATATGATTTTGCTCATTAATCCTACTGCTTTTTCAACGCTTAATTCATCCGGAATCATTACAGATGAATTAAAACCATTTGCTGGACTCCATTGACTACTACTTTGTCCTGTAACTTGTATTTGTTTAATATCCCATCCATTCATATCATTAACTTGTTTTCTTATAAATGAAGTAATATCACTCTCTTTCATATTTGTTTGAAAAGAGCCACTAATTGCATTCATTATACTTCCATAATTGGTGATTATAGAAGGGGAAATTGCCTTTTTAATCATCGCTTCTACAACTAACATTTGATTTTTACTTCTATCAACATCTCCATTTGGTAATGAATAACGTTCCCTTACAAAACCTAATGTCTGAGCTCCATTTAATTCATTATAGCCCTGTGTAATATAATATCCACCATGTCTTGTAATAAAGCTATACGGTGAGTCAAGAGTAATCCCACCTAACGCATCTACAATATCAACAACACTAGAAAAATTTACTCTTGCATAATAGTTAATATCAATTCCCATATAATTTTCCACAGATTGTAATGTACACTCCACACCATACATTCCAGTATGAGTTAATTTATCTGTTTGTCCATTTTGACAAGTTTGTGGAATATAATAATCTCTTGGAATACCTGTAATTAATATTTGATTATTTTTTGGATTCACTGAAACAATCATATTTACATCAGATCTAGAAACTGTTGCAAGTGATCCATATGTATCAATACCAGTAATATATATATTAAATGGTTCTTTAGTAACATCCACATCCTTTGACAAATCCTTTGTTTCGCTTTTATAAGTATAACTTTCTAGAACTTTTGTATCATTATCAAAAGATGGATGATTATCTTCAAACATTCCTCTAGCACCTTCATTTAAAATGATTGCATCAACATTTCCATTGTATAAATCATCAGCAAAATCCTTATAAGATACATAACTTACTGTTGTCAGATGATTACCTAGATCATTTTCTAAATCTTTCATTGCTTTTTGTTGTATTTCTTGATCACCCAAAGTGATTGTTCCTATTTTTTTCCCATTTAAGTCAGAAATACTGTCATATCCGCTATCTTTCATAACTACAATTGACACAACGGATACTTCACTATCGACTCCTGTAATTTTACTAAATGCAGATCCTGTTTTAAATAAAATCCAATTACCAAATACTAAAAAAACCGAAAGAATAACGATTAAAATTTTTCCAAGTATTTTATTAATTTTATTAATTCTTTTTCCCATCTGTAATCCATACATTCCTAAAAATAAAAGGATAAGAATTATAGCTATAGCCAGCATATACTTCATAGGAAAAACATTAACAGTAAATAATTGAATCATAGTTAGTACGGTTAAAATTAAATATACTAAAACAAAATATATATCACTTTTTTTCCAATTTTTTTTATATTTTGAACCTTTACTCATATTATCACCTTTCAATATTAATTTATATTTTCGATACATATATACTATTGAAAAAACGTAGAGTTTAACATCTTAATTAAATTAACTCTACGCCTTTAAAAAAAACATTAATCTCTCGTAAATAAATCTCTTGTGTAGACTTTATTCATAACATCATTTAATTCATCTACAATTCTATTAGCAACTATTACATCACTTATTTCTTTAAATTCATCTATATCGGTAATGACTGTACTATTAAAGAACGTAGATTCTTTTAAGGTAGGCTCATAAATTACAACTTCAATTCCTTTAGCCTTAATTCTTTTCATTACTCCTTGAATAGAACTTGC
>CAJFOG010000076.1 GCA_904395785.1 uncultured Eubacterium sp.
GGAAAGTTTTTATCATGGCTTTATCTTAGGGTTATTAAGTGATTATGAAGTATTATCTAATGAGGAAGCAGGAAGTGGAAGATTAGATCTTGTGGTAAGACCAAAAAAACCATCAGGAAAAGTTGTGATCATTGAGTGTAAATATGCGAGATGTGAAGATGATTTAATAAAAGAATGTGAGAATGCAATTCAGCAAATAAAAGAAAAGCGCTATATGGAAAAACCAGCCTATCAAATTTATGGAGGAATTATTGGGTATGGAATATCTTTTTATAAAAAAAGATGTTACGTATTAAAGAGTTTATAGATTTATATATAAAGGAGAATTTTTATGGATAAGAGAATGGCAGAACAATTATTTATACAGTTAGAAAGATATGTGAAAAAAGAGTATAAAGAAGAAGTTGCGATGATTATTGATGTGTTTTTAGAAGATAGCTTTTCAAAGGAAGAGTTTCAACGTCTATATGTGTATTTATTAGAGAAAGTAGATGAAAGTAAGCAGGAACAATTACGACAAATGTTGAAACAAAAAATGACATAATAAAAGATTTTCTATGCATTTGTAGATAGCTTATGTTATAATAAAAGACGAAAAATTTGGAAGGTGATTAAACAATGGGTAGACATTTTGAAGTGCGTGCTGCTTCTATGGCAAAAACGGCAGCTGCAAAAACGAAATTATATTCTCGTTATGGAAAAGAAATTCTAGTTGCTGCGAAAGCAGGTGTACCTGACCCAGATATGAATGTAGCACTAAAAAAAGTAATTGAACGTGCAAAAGCGAATCAGGTACCTAGTGATGTAATTAAACGTGCAATTGAAAAAGCAAAAGGTGGAAGTAATGAAAACTATGCACCTGCACGTTATGAAGGTTTTGGATCAGCAGGTGGAGCAACTGTAATTATTGACTGTTTAACAGATAACGCAAACCGTACAATTTCAGATTTACGTGCATGTTTTAATAAATCACAAGCGAAATTAGGTGTAAGTGGTTCCGTATCTTTTAACTATGATCATGTTGGTTTAATTGTGATTAAATATGAAGATGAAGAAGCAATGATGGATGCATTGATTATGGCTGAAGTAGAATTAAAAGATATTGAAGTAGAAGATGGTATGATGACGATTACAGTAGAACCTACTGACTTACATAAAGCAAAAACAGCAATTGAAGAATTAATTCCTGATGTAAACTTTGATGTAATGGAAGATACGATGTTACCAAATGAATATGTTACATTAGAAGGAGATGACTTAAAGTTATTCCAACGTCTTGTAACATTATTAGATGATGTAGATGATGTACAACAAGTTTACCATAACGTAAGTAATATTCATGATGCTGTATAGTGAGTAATTAAATAAAGTATAAAAAGGCAGATGATGTATATGTTTTAATATAGATATACTTGTCTGTTTTTTATTTAGATTTAGTAAAATGTAGATAAAATCACCAGAAATAGTCAAGAAGTCTTGACTATTATGTGTAGATTAGGTAAACTGTAAGTAATCCGATGAAAAAGAGCTTTTTTCTAATGAACTGGATAGAGAAAAAAACAATTGCTGGAAGTTTTTACAGGAAGTAGAGAAAAGGACGCTTTGAAGGAATTATCAGGAAATGGATAGTCGTATAACATCTGCGTTAAAGATGAAAGTGCATTCAAAGTTGAGTGAAATAAGGTGGTACCGCGTTTTAAACGTCCTTAGTTAGGGCGTTTTTTTGTACTTTTATATAAGATGTTTTCAGAAAAGGAGGAATATTATGAACTATCAAGTACCAAGAGGAACACAAGATATTTTACCTAAGGATATTCGTAAATGGCATCGTTTAGAAGAGTTAATTCGTCAATTTACACATTTATATAATTATGATGAAATTCGTACACCAATTTTTGAACATACAAATGTATTTAAACGTGGAAATGATTCAAGTGATATGGTGAATAAAGAAATGTATACATTTCAGTTAGAAAATAGTTCTACATCATTAACATTACGTCCAGAGGGAACAGCAGGAGTAGCTCGTGCATTCGTAGAACACAAAATGTTTGGAAGCCCAGATTTACCTGCAAAATTATATTATGTAGGACCACAATGTCGTCATGAACGTCCACAAAAAGGAAGAATGCGTATTTTTAACCAATTTGGTGTAGAAGTAATCGGGGCAAAAAGTCCATTACTTGATGTAGAAACGATTGCGCTTGGATGGTCTTTTGTATCTGCATTAGGTTTACAAGATATGAAAGTATTAATTAATACATTAGGTGATGATGCATCACGTGCTGCATATCGTCAAGCATTAAAAGAACACTTTCAACACGATATTGATACAATGTGTGTGGATTGTAAGCGTCGTTATGAACAAAACCCACTACGTATTTTAGATTGTAAAGTAGATAAAGAGAAAGAAGTAATGAGATCAGCTCCTAAAATGGAAGATTACTTAACAGAAGAAAGTAAAGTATACTTTAAAGAAGTATTAGAAGGATTAGATGCTTTAGGTATACCATATGAGGTAGATGATCGTTTAGTACGTGGTCTTGATTACTATACACATACTGTATTTGAAGTTGTTTCTATTAATAAAGAAATGGGAGCACAATCAACAGTATTTGCAGGTGGTCGTTATGATGGTTTAGTAGAGTATTTTGGTGGTCCAGCAAATATGAGTGGTATTGGTTGGGCTATGGGGCTTGAACGTTTATTAATCGCTTGTGAAGCAGAAGGTATTGTATTAGATGAAGAGGAACATTTAGATGCTTATGTTTTATGCTTATCTGATCGTGTAAAAAAAGAAGCTTTACAAATAGTGACAGAGCTTCGTGCAAATGGATATCGTAGTGATACAGATTATTTAGGTAGATCATTTAAAGCACAATTTAAAACAGTAGAGCGTAAACATGCACGTATTGCTGTGCTTGTAGGTGAGAAAGATATCGAACAAGGTGTTGTGACATTAAAAGATACAAAACATCAAACACAACAGACTGTAGCATTAAATAACATTATTGAAGGTATGGATGCAATTTTTGCGGCTGATGAAGAAGGTTGTGGCTGTGGAAATGAAAACTGTACTTGTGGACATCATCATGAATAGAAAGAGGGTTTAACATGAAAAGAACACATACAAATGGACAATTACGTATACAGGATGCTGGTAAAAAAGTTAATTTAATTGGATGGGTCGCAAAAAGAAGAAATTTTGGGGCACTTGTGTTTATTGATTTACGTGATAGAACAGGGATTACACAACTTGTGTTTGATGAAGAATTATCTCAACAAATCAAAGATGTTCGTAATGAATATATTTTAGAAGTAGAAGGTGTTGTGTTAGAGCGTAAAGATAAAAACGCAAAACTTCCTACAGGTGATATAGAAATAAAAGTAGAAAATGTAACAATTGTGAATAGTGCAGAAACTACACCATTAATTATTGCGGATGAAACAGACGCATTAGAAGATACAAGGTTAAAGTATCGTTACTTAGACTTACGTCGTCCTATGATGCAGGAAAAATTAATCATGCGTCATAAAATTACACGTAGTATGCGTGAGTATTTAGATAACCAAAACTTTATTGAGATTGAAACTCCAATGTTAGGGCGTAGTACACCAGAGGGTGCACGTGATTATTTAGTGCCTTCTCGTGTACATCCAGGTAGTTTTTATGCATTACCACAATCTCCTCAATTATATAAACAGTTATTAATGGTATCAGGATTTGAACGTTATTATCAATTCGCAAGATGTTTTAGAGATGAAGATTTACGTGCAGATCGCCAAACAGACTTTACACAAGTTGACTTAGAAACAAGCTTTTTAAATGATGTAGAAATTCAAACTATGATGGAAGAAATGCTTCAAAAGTTAATGAAAGATGTGAAAGGATTAGATATTAGTGTACCATTCCCTAGATATACTTGGGAAGAAGCGATGAATCGTTATGGTAGCGATAAACCAGATAATCGTTTTGGTATGGAGTTACAAGAAATTACATCTTTATTTACGAATAGTGAATTTAAAGTATTTAAAGATACGATTTCAAATGAAGGAAGTATTAAAGCGATTGTTGTAGATGAAATGGCACAAATGACAAGAAAAGAAATTGATAAGATTACAGATCTTGCGAAAAAACATGGCGCAAAAGGTTTAGTAACGTTAAAATATCAAGAAGGTACATTAGCTGGAAGTGTTGTGAAGTTTTTATCGGAACAAGAACAACAAGCATTATGTGAAACATTATCATTAAAAGAGGAAGATTTAATCTTAATTGTGAGTGATGAATGGGAAATTACATGTAATGTATTAGGTGCCTTGAGAAATCACTTTGGTAGTGTGAAAGGATTAAAGAAAACAGATGAATTTTCTTTCTTATGGGTGACAGATTTTCCAATGTTTGAATATAGTAAAGAGGATGAGCGTTGGTATGCAAAACATCATCCATTCACACGTCCAAAAGATGAAGATATGCAATATATCGATACTGATCCTGGTAAAGTTCATGCGATTGCCTATGATATCGTGTTAAATGGTTATGAATTAGGTGGAGGATCATTGCGTATTTATGATGGTGCTATGCAAGATAAAATGTTTGAAGTGCTAGGATTTACAGAAGAAAAAATTCAAGAAAACTTTGGGTGGTTTGTAGATGCGTTAAAATATGGTACACCTCCACATGGTGGACTAGCATTTGGATTAGATCGTATTGCGATGATTTTATCAGAAAGTGATTCTATTCGTGATGTTATTGCATTCCCTAAAAATGCGAATGCAAAATGTCCAATGAGTGATGCACCAACACCTGTTGATGAAGCACAATTAGAAGAGTTGCATTTGCAAATTAAAAAATAGTATTATCTAAGAATTGGCAAGATAAGTGATAAAAGCCTAAAAAAATGATAGGAACAAGAAAAAAAATAAAGTCAAGAGTATACTTTTAAAACTTATATGTTATACTATGAATGTCCGAGGGGTATAAATTTTTCCTACGCTTAGAGATAAGGGAGAACGGATGTCGCACTTTGGTGTGAATACCTGCTACGAGTAGGGATCCTAAAAATTTGCGCAGTTCACCCACCTGTACTTACAGGGAAAGATCTCTCCCCTTGGATTTAATAAACAAATGACCGCACAAACGCGGTTTTTTAATATTTATTATTTTTATTGTCAATGGATTAGCTTTTTGATATGATTATGTTTGGCAAAAGGAGGAAACGTATGTTTAAGAAAATAGTTTTGAGTTTTCTCTTGGTGTTTTCAGTAATTATAGTACCAATAGGTAGCCATGTACAGGCACAAGAGAAAGCCAGCGTTCAAGAATTGGCAAACGTTGTTATATTCGCTTATTTTTCTGATGAAACTGACATGAATTACTTTAATGCTAATTCTATATTAGATACTAGTAAAACTGCTGCAGAACATATTGTGGAATTTTATGATGGATCATATGGACGATCTTTTAAAAGCTATATGAATACAATTTCTAATGGGAATGTAAAAGTACATAATATATTTCCACAGTATGATGCTAATACGAA
>CAJFOG010000077.1 GCA_904395785.1 uncultured Eubacterium sp.
AATCCCTGCAATAATCGTATAAAATCCTTTTTGAAAATACATTATTCCTATTTCTCTTTGTTTCTGATAAGTCAATAAAGCATTCCTTATTAAAAAATAAATAATTCTTTTCTAGTATGAATATCATGTTGTTTATTTAGTTTTGTAATGTTTATTGCTTGGAACATTGTCAATAGTATTTACTAAGACGTTTGTTTGTACAATAGTATTTCATAAGATATAATGAACATATGGATATGACTAATTAGGAGGTATAGACATATGAAAATAATCGCATTTACTGGAGCAGGAATTTCAAAACAAAGTAATATTCCTACTTTTATGGAACGTCCAAATATTAGAGCGAAGTTGTTTAGAAGCTATGCAACTCAATATCCTAAAGAATATAATAATGTTATTCGACAATTAAAAGAAAATATGAATGACGCAAAACCAAATGATGCACATATTGCCTTAGCTGAATATAGAATTCCTGTTATCACAATGAATATTGATGGGTTACATCAACTTGCAGGTACTGATGCATTAGAGTTACATGGTGGATTACCTAGTGATGATGAATTAGATATCGCTTATTCACTATATAACAAACCTGTTTTATATGGTGATGCTGCACCAAATTATCAGATAGCATATGATATAGTATCAAATCTTTCACAAAATGATGTGTTTGTTGTGATAGGGTGTTCCTACCATACAGCAATCGCATGTGACTTAAGAGAACTCGCAAGATCAAAAGGTGCAAGAATTATTGAAATACAAGAAGATGCAGCACATAATGTAAGAAAAGTATTAGAAGAACTTTGCAAAGAATGAGAGTATTTCTTGGTAGTATTATGATAGTAAAGAGTCTAAAATTTTTTACTAATGAAGATTATTAGGACGTTAAATTTTTTTATCTAACAAATATTAAACCGCAAGTTAAGTGGTTGATATTAATAAGAAAACATCACCATATTGTCAATATATTTGACTATAAAGTAAATAAGTTATTTGAACGTTAGATCTTAATATTAAAATGTTATGTTTAAAATGAATATCTACAACTATATAATCATTATTAACAAATAAGTAGTTGTAGAGGTAATATATCATCAGATTATAAAACTTCACAACTAGACAATAGTGTCTAATCTGAAAATACGACATTTCTCACTTTATGTCATATGAATAAAGAAACCTTTAGTATATTCTATTAATCAAGGAGGTATTATAGATGGATCAGAAAAAAATAGGTCAGTTTTTGAAAACACTACGTAAAGAAAAAACATAACGCAAGAAGTGTTAGCAGAAACATTAAATGTATCCAGCCGAACAATTTCTAGATGGGAAACAGGAAATAATATGCCTGATATCAGTTTATTGATTGAATTATCTCAATTCTATCAAGTTAGCATATCTGAAATAATTGATGGAGAAAGGAAAAGTGAGAAAATGAAACAAGAGACAAAAGATACTGTAATTAAAATAGCAGAATACAACATAAATAAGATTCACATAGAGAGGATGAAAATAATAAGTATTTTCTTTATAATATTTGGCGTATTTATTATGATTTCTGCCTTATCCATATTTCCAAATGAAAGTAGTTGGGGATGTATTTACGCAATTTTTGGTGGAATCATATTAACTGTAGGAATTTATTTCGGAGTTAAGAGTGTACTACTAAAAAGAAGTTCACGTATTTTGAGTGTTGTTGGATGTATTATTACATTATTTGCAATTTTTACTGTTTTGGATTATATTGCAGTCACACAATTTCAACTGATTCCTAGATTTAGTTATGAAAAGTCTTATGGTGAAAATATAGTTGAATATAAAACATTATTTTATACAGTTATTCAAAAAAATCCAAGAACTGCGAATGAAAGTATAAGCATTGCAAAGTAACTTTATATCAATTTAAATAAATGGATAAATTTAACCATTTTTAATTATTAAATATTTCTATAGTTTATCATAAGTATTATCATTATCTATAAATCTCCTATGCTAAGTAACATAATAAAGTATACAAAAAATGAAAGATGCAAAGCACCTTTCATCAATCACTCTTCATTAGGAAAATTGATTCTTCCGGTATATATATTTTTTGATGTTTCACACATTCTTTACGACAGATGATGCCTTCCGCATCACTGTCTTTTTTTCTTATTATCACATATTCACCATATATTTTCTGTATCGTATCAATGATTTCTATTTCAATCATATTATTAGTAGTTATCATTTGTATCGGTAATTCACGAATTCCGATATGTGTATGGTAAGGCTGTACTTCTTGGTTAGTTTTTAACACAATATCCCAATCTTTCGCATATACGGTTTGTGTATCTATTTTATCGATACATGATATATTTCTTATACCTACTTGTTTTGCGCAAGATACATGACTTGGTGTATGGTAAACTTTAACTTTATCATCTAGTTCTATGAGCTTTCCACGCTCTAAGATACCCACACTATTCGCTAGTCGATATACTTCCTCATGATCGTGTGATACAAACATAGTAGTACCTTTAAATGATGTTAGGACTTGGTTAAGATCTTGGATTAGTTTTTGTTTTAGAAGTTTATCTAAGGCTGAAAATGGTTCATCCAACAATAATATCTTGGGACTTGATGCCATTGTACGAGCAATCGCACAGCGCTGTTGCTGGCCACCTGATAAATATGCTGGATAACTATTTTTTACCTCTTCTAAATCATACTGTATTAATAACTGTTGTATCACTTGTTGTTTATTTTTCTTATCTTTTATGCTACAGGCAATATTTTCTGTTACTGTCATATTTGGAAATAATGCATAATTTTGAAAAACAAAACCACATTGTCTTTCCTGTACTTTCACATTAATATGCTTACTGGAATCAAATACAACATGATCATTGATCACAATTCGACCTTCATCAGGTGTCTCTATTCCCGCAATACACTTCAACAACATACTCTTTCCACTTCCTGATACTCCAAGAAGCGCAAAGTTTTCATCCGCTATATCAAAGTTAACTTCCAAAATAAAGGAGGCTAATTTCTTACGAATATGTACAGATAAACTCATGTCTTTCCCTTCTTCCAATTTCTTTGTACACAAATATTCATGATAAAAATACAAATAGATGAAAATGCTAAAATCAAACATACCCACTGTATCGCAAGCGTTATATTTCCTGATTGCATCGCAGAATAAATTGCCATAGATATTGTTTGTGTTTTATTGGGAATATTTCCTGTAACCATAATCGTAGCTCCAAATTCACCAAATGCTCTTGTGAATGCTAAGATTGTACCTGATAAAATACCTGGTAAACAATTAGGAAAAATAACTTTCCAAAAGATTGTCCATTCCTTCATACCTAATGTTCTTGCTGCATGATATAAATTATCATCTAATTGCTCCATAGCACTTTGTGCACTTCGATACATTAATGGAAATGCTACAAAATATGCAGATATAACTCCTGCCCACCAAGTAAAAATAATATTTATATGGTGTTCATTTAAAAACTGCCCAAATGCATACTGTTTACTTAATACAACTAATAAGAAAAAACCAATTACAGTAGGAGGTAATACCATGGGTAACATAAATACCACATCCATAATTTTTCTTAATTTTTTCCAACGCAAAGAAAAATAACTAAAAAATAATCCAGTGATAAATACAAGTATTGTTGCACATAATGCAATTCGTAAGGAAATAAAGAATGGTGAATTCATCATATTAATTCACTAGGAATCCTTTTTCTTCCCATACTTTCTTTGCATCATCTGAAGAAAGATATTTCATAAAATTAATTGTTTCAGCTGGATGCTTACTATCTTTTAATTTTGCCATTAAATATGTAATTTCCGTATGAGTATTACTATAAAATTTTTCTACTATTCTTACGTTATCACTTGTTAAAGCATCACTTTCATACACAATACCACAATCAGCTTCTCCACTTTCCACCCATTGTAGTACTGCTCGTACATCTGAACCATATACTGCTTTTTCTGTTACCGCATCTAGCATATTTAAATTCGTCAGTGCTTCTTTGGCATATTGTCCTGCAGGAACACTTTCAAACTCCCCTAAAGCAATATGAGATACATCATCGTTTAAGATATCCTTAATATGTTGAATTTTTGTATTATCTTTTGGCACAATTAATACTAGGTTATTTTTCAATAAAATGCTACTAACGCTCACATATCCTTTCTCTGTTAATTGTGTTACTGGTTTTTCAGAAGCTGAGATAAATAAATCTGCTTGTACACCTTGTTCAATCTGATTTTGTAATGTTCCGCTTGCACCATAAGAAATATTGATAGTAGTATTTTCATCACTATATATTTCTTTAATTTCTTCTAATGCGTCTATTAAACTAGCTGCTGCTAGTACTGTAATTTCTGTTTTTTGTTCTTTTGATGCACATGCGCTTAATGTGAATAAAAATGTACATACGAAAATCTTTATAAATTTCTTCATTTTCTTGCGCAGTTCCTTTCTGTTCCTAACATAATACCTAATCCATGTGCCAATTCATCAATAATCGCTTCCATACATTCAATAACTGCCTTTGGACTTCCTGGAAGATTAATAATCAGTGTTTCATATCTTGTTGCCGCAATTGCTCTTGAAAACATTGCACGTTTTGTAAACTGCATAGAGTATTGACGCATAGCTTCTCCAACACCTGGTACCATACGATGGGCAATTGTTGTTGTTGCCTCTGGCATACAATCACGCATAGATAAACCAGTTCCACCACTTGTCAATAAAAGATCTGCTTTGTTGTTATCGCAAATATCCTTCATAACATCTTCCAACATCTCTTTTGTATCACTACATACTTGTAAAGATACAACTTCAAATCCTTTACTTTCCATGAATTCTTTTAAGATAGGACCACTTTTATCTTCACGCGTTCCTTCATATGCTGAATCACTTGCAACTAAGATTGCTACTCGATACATGTAAATTCATCTCCTACTTCAATTGTTCCTCCATGAATTACTTTTGTAAATACACCTTGTTTAGGCATAATACATTCTCCTACACGGTAGAAAATATTACATTGTGTATGACATTGTTTACCTTTTTGTGTCAATTCTAACACAACATCATTACATTTAAATCTTGTTCCAATTGGTAGTTCTAAGAAATCAATACCTTCCACAATAATGTTTTCTCCAAATGCACCATCTTCTACTTGTGCTCCTTTTGCGTTAAATTCTTGAATACGCTCATATTGAAGTAGACTAATTTGACGATGCCAGTTTCCTCCATGTGCATCACCTTCAATACCGTATCCTTCCACAACATTTACTTTTTGTACATTCTTTTTCTCTGTACCTCTTTTTTCACTTATACATACTGCCATTACCTTTGCCATAATTATCCTCCTATACCTGACATTAATTTCTGTTCTCTATTTTCCACATGTTCTACATCTTCTTCTTCAAACGCATGCGCTTTTGGTTTTCGATAGATTGCTTCCATAATCTTTTCTTTTAATAATGCTTCATCTTTAGATCGTACAATCTCTTTTAAATGAATACCCTTATTATACTGTAAACATCCCTTTAAAAAACCATCTGATGTTAAACGTACTCGATTACATGATGAACAAAATTTATGTGATAATGCACTAATAAAACCAATATGTCCTTTAAAGCCTTCCACATGATAGTACACACTAGGTCCATATCCTATTTGATCATGTACTGGTTGTAGTTTTCCATACATTGTTTCGATTTTATGCATCATTTCCTCTTGAGGAATTCCAGGTATATCTTTTCCTAATCCAATCGGCATCATTTCTATAAAGCGAATATGAATTGGATAATCTTTCGCAAATACTAAAAGTTCCATAATATGTTGTTCATTTAAACGCATAGGTACGACATTTAATTTCACATGCATCCCTAATTGTAGTGCATGATGAATTCCTTGAATAACTTTATCTACACCTTTACGTCTTGTAATTTTATAAAATTCTTCCTCATGAATTGTATCTAAACTCACATTGATATGGCGAATACCACTCTCATACAACGCTTCTACTTTTTCATCTAGTAACATTCCATTTGTAGTTAACGTTATATCTTCTATTCCCTTGATTGCATATAGCTCTTTTACTAACCATACGATATCTTTTCTTAATAACGGTTCCCCACCTGTTAGTTTGATTTTTTTAATCCCAACATCGGCAAAATGACGACATAACGTAATTAATTCTTCACTTGTTAAAACATCTTCATTCCATTCTGGTTGTTCATCATCTTGAGGCATACAATATAAACAGCGTAAATTACATTTATCAGTAAGCGATATTCTAATATAGTCAATTGTTCTAGTAAACTGATCTTTCATAAACTATTTAGCCTTATAAGTAAAATCGCCACTTTTACCACCTGTTTTTGTCTCAAGATGTATGTTATCTATACGCATAGATTTATCAATTGCTTTACACATATCATAAATCGTAAGTAATGCAGTAGAAACAGCTGTTAATGCTTCCATTTCTACACCAGTTTTACCATCTACTTTTACTGTCGCAATCGCATGAATTCGACACTCTTTCTCAAACACTTCAAAATCTATTTGACATTTTCCAATCATCAATGGATGACATAATGGAATAATATCTGATGTTTTTTTAGCCCCCATAATACCTGCAAGTTGTGCTACACCAAGTACATCACCTTTTTTGACTTCTTGGTGTGTAATCGCATGAATGACATCTTCACTTACATAAATATCACCACAAGCTGTTGCCACTCTTGTTGTTGGTTGTTTATCAGTTACATCGACCATCACTGCATTTCCGTTATCATCAAAATGAGTAAATTTCTTCATAACAAATCCTTTCTACTTTACATAATTGCCTTTCCAAATTCACAATTTGGATAATGACATACTTTACATTTTGGACAGAAACCACCATTTCCCATACGTGCAATATCTTTTTTGGTTAACTTAATACCTACCGCAATTTTAGGAAGGCATAAATCAAATACTGTTGCACTCGCAAACATAACACATCCAGGTAATCCACAGATTGGTGTTCCATCATCAAAATATCCAAGTAAAAACATTGCCCCAGGCAATACAGGTGCTCCATAAGATATGATATTCGCCCCACTATTTCTAATGGATAATGGTGTTACATCATCAGGATCTACACTCATACCACCTGTACATAAAATCATATCCATTCCTGCTTCTTTCATCTTTTGGATTGTCGCAGTAATCATATCTGGTTTATCGTCTACAATTTCATGCATACATACTTCAATACCAAATGCCTTTAACTTTGCCTTAATCACAGGTGTAAATGTATCTTTAATTCTTCCATGATATACTTCACTACCGGTTGTCACAATCCCTGCTTTTTTCACAGTAAAAGGACGTATTGTAAGTAATGGTGTATCTTTTGCTTTTTGTTTAACTTCTTCCATTTTTTCTTTAGTAACCATTAAAGGAATAACACGCGTACCTGCAATTGCCTCTCCTTTATGTACAACGGAATACTGACTTCTACATGCAATCATGATTTCTTCTATTTCATTGATTTCACATAAACGATCTACATCAATATCTAATAATCCATCACGATCTGCAATAATTTCTATTTTACCTTCTCTGACTTCACTAGGATGCATCCCATCATTACGACAAATATTATACAATATTTGTGCTGCATCATTTTCATGAATCATATTTTCATCATATTCCCAAACGTAAAGATGTTCTTTTCCAATCGATAATAATAAAGGAATATCTTCTTCACGTACAATATGACCTTTACGAAAAGGTGTATCATCTACTACATCTTTCACTATTCTTGTAATATCATGACAAAGAACTAATCCCACAGCATCTTCTGTTTTAATTTTCTTCACGCTATACTTCCTCCTTCACTTATAGGAATTTCTCCAATAATACACAGGCAGTACCTCCACAAACCATTCCTTCTTCACCAGGAATATGTGATAAGTTAAAGTCCATTATCATACTTTGATGACTACTCTCATAAAACTCTTTTGCCTTTGTCATAACTTGATATTCTATACGACCTCCACCAATACTTCCAGTAATATGCCCATCTTTATATACAATCATCTTACTACCTGTTCCTCTTGGAGTGGAACCTTGATGAGTTAATATCGTTGCGACAACACAAGGTGTTTTGATATCTAACCATATACTTTCATCACATTCAATTCTTAAATGTTTTGCACGTTCTTGAATCAATTCCGCAATAATACTAACCGCAATTTCTTCAGGAGTTGAAGATAATATCGGTAATCCTATCGGTATATGTAAATGTGCTAATTGTTCACTAGAAAAACCTAACTCTTCAAAATGGCGCTTTAATAAGATACCTTTACGACGAGAACCTACTACACCAATATAGTGATAACTCTTCTTCAGTATTTCTTTTAAGCATATTTCATCTTTACTATGTCCTTGCGTAGCGAGTACATAATATGCTTGTTTCTCAAACTTTGTTTTGAGAAATACTTCTTGAAATGGCATATGATGAAGATGTGCTACCCATGGGAAACGTTGTTGATTTACATATTCTTTTCTTTCATCAAAGATATGTACATCAAATCCACACATCATCGCAAGTTTAGACAAAGGATAAGCAATCGTACCTCCTCCAAATATATAAAGAGGAGGTTTTTTGTATATACATTCAACGAAGATTATTGTATCTGCATGTTGTACGCAAGTTGTTTTTCGCTGTTTTATTGCCTCTATCACTTGTGGTATATGTAATTCTTCATTTAATTCTACATAATCTTCGATACAATATAGCGCAACCTGTATTTGTCGTTTTATCACATGTACTACTGTGATTTCTTTACCCTTTTGGATCATTTCTTGTATATGTTTTATCATTATGCTACCTCATCATTATTTCCACTATACTTTTATATATAAATTGTTTCTCTTTGATTTCATCTAATAACTCTGCCTTATAAGTTACATCACTTCTCCATGCCAAACCACAGCCTGCCGATATAGTAGATGGAAGTGGAATTAATCTACCTTTAACTGTGCTGGATTGTTCAAAATGAATGGCTTGTGATGTCGTTTCAAATGTAACTACTACATATAATTTTTTACCATACATATTATTTTCCTACCAATTCTTGTAAAGCTTTAATCGCAACATCCACTTCTTCTTTTGTATTTGTATCATGAAAAGAAAAGCGAACCATACCTGTAGACTGGGTTTGTAATTGCATATGTACTAATGGAGCACAATGCATGCCACCACGTACACAAATACCATATGTTTGAAACAAAATATCTTCTACTTCTTCACTACTATATCCTTGAACTTGTAGCGATACAATTGGCACACGATGAAGATTATTTGCGCATGCAATTTCTATCTCATCTAGCTTTGATACTTCATTTATAAAATAAGTAGTAAGTTCATACGCGTATTGTCCTTGTTTACTTTCTTGTAGTTGAATAGCAGTTTGTAAAGAAGCAATCAGTTCTATTGGTTGTGTCCCTGCTTCTAAACGTTCAGGAAGCATAATTGGTTGTGTTTTCTCAAATGTTGAAAATCCACTACCTCCTAACATCAATGGTCGTATATCCAATGGTTTTGATAATACAACTGCACCTATTCCTCTAGGCGTTTGTAACCCTTTATGTCCACTAAACACTAGAATATCAATACCGAATGCATCCATATGAATAGGATGATATCCAATTCCTTGTGCTGCATCTACCATCATTAAGCCACCTTGCGTATGAACAAATGAAGATAATTCTTGGATAGGTTGTATAGTACCTAATACATTCGATGCATAGGTGCAAATCATCATCTTTGTATTTGGTTTCCATACACGTTTCACATCTTCCACATGAATACAGCCTTGTTCATTAAATGGAACACAATCTATCTGTACTCCTTTTTCTTCTAATAAATATAAAGGACGTAATACTGACTGATGTTCCAATGCTGTAAATACAACATGATCTCCTTTATCTAATAAGCCTTGTAGTATCATATTTAATCCATGTGTGGCACCATAAGTAAATACGGTGATACCATCTTTACAATCTACAAATCGTTTGATATCTTCTCTTGTTTGATACAGTAATTTAGATGCTTGTAGTGATGCTTTATAACTACCTCTTGCAGCACTGGCATACGCACTACTCGCTTTACAAAACGATGCTAAAATACGCTCATCTTTCGGTAATACCGTAGATGCATGGTCAAAATATATCATTGTTTGTGCTGAAGATGTAATATCGCTTCTAATACACCACCAGCAATACACCTCGCTTTATCTGATATGGTAGTACAATTATCTACTTGATCTTCTCTAGGATCAATATCTGCCATTTTTAAGCCTTTCCAAACTTGAAAACCATCTGGTAATATTCCACGTAAAACACCAGTGATTGTCGCATATACTTCAACATGATCCAACTTGGCAATACATTGTCCTTGTTGAACAACATCACCTATTGATGCACATGCTTTCATCATTCCATCAGCTGGGGCATGAATCACACGCTCTTTCCCGTAACCATTTATCTTACCTGGAATTCCTGTATTTTCTGCAGCACACCCTTTATAGTATATTCTACCTAAACGATGCCCACGTTTGGTTTCGATAAC
>CAJFOG010000078.1 GCA_904395785.1 uncultured Eubacterium sp.
TATGGTTGAGGAATGTCTTCAGACATTGCTTTGGGAGCAGGGCTTTGCCCGCATATGAAAAACCACCGGCTAGGCCGGTGGATATTTGTTTTATAAAAAATTATGTTAAAATATCATGTAGTAATGGAGTGAATACAGTAGTTATACACTCTTTTTTTATTGCACTTGTTGACAATTTCATTGATATTTATGACAATATTCCATATAAAACTTTGAATAGTTAGAAACATTATAAGATGTCTTTTCATAATCTTAAAAATATGGCAAAATACTAATAGAGAAAGGATGATGTATGTGAAGTATTGTATGCATTGTGGAAAACAATTATCCACAAAATATATTGAGAAAGAAGGAGATGTTGCACATTGTGTAGCTTGTGATACATTATTTTTTCCACAATTTAATACAGCAGTATCTATGATTGCGTTAAATCCAGCAAAAGATCAAATATTACTGATTCAACAATATGGAAAACAAAGAAATGTTTTAGTAGCAGGATACGTAAATCAAAAAGAAGATGTTGAAGAAACATTAATACGTGAAATGAAAGAAGAAATTGGTAGAAATATATGTGCTTTTAAATATTTAAAGAGTGAATATTTTGTACGTAGTAATACATTAATGTTGAGCTTTGCGGTTGTGTTAGATGATATGAATTTAGATTTTGTAGATCAAGATGAAATTGATTGTGCACAGTGGTTTTCTTTTGAAAAAGCAAAAGAGGAGATTGCGAAAGATTCTTTAGCGGAAAGATTTTTAAATCATTTTATACAAGTATATCATGATGATTTTTTTGAAGAACATGATAAAATACAAATAAATACATAGGAGGGTCATTTATGTTAGATGGTTATATAAAATGTGGTTGTGCATCGATACCAGTTGCATTGGCAGATGTAGATAAAAATAAAGATGAAATTATTCGTATTATGAAAGAAGCAGATGAAAAAGATGTACGATTATTGGTTTTTCCTGAATTGGCATTAAGTGGTTATACAATAGAAGATTTATTTCATCAAGAATTATTACTACAAAAAGTAAAAGATGCGATAAAGGAAATAAAAGAAATTTCAAAAGACTTAACATTAGTATCTGTTATTGGGATGCCTTTACAAGTAAAAAATAGTTTATATAATGTAGCAGCAGTTGTACAAAAAGGGAAGATATTAGGATTTGTCCCAAAAACATTTATTCCTACATATCAAGAATTTTATGAAGGTAGAAGATTTGTATCTGCACCTGAAGAAAATGAATATATCATGTTTGATAAAGAACTTGTTTGTTTTGGGAAAAAGGTTGTATTCCAATGTGAGGATATGGATGTATTCCGTTTTGGTGTGGAAATCTGTGAAGATGTATGGGTACCGAATGCTCCAAGTAATACATTAGCGTTAGAAGGAGCAATGCTTGTATGTAATCCTTCTGCTAGTAATGCATTAGCTACAAAAGCTGATTATCGAAGATCATTGATTGCACAACAATCTGCACGATTAATTAGTGGTTATTTATATTGTAGTGCTTGTAATGGAGAAAGTACAACAGATGTTGTATATAGTGGACATCATCTATTATGTGAAAATGGTAGTATTCTTGCAGAGAAACAAAGTTTTGAACCATCATTTATTGAAGCTATTTTCGATGTAGAAAAACTAAATACAGAACGCAGAAAAATGACTTCATTTCAAAGTTCATCTAATTATGAGGTTATTACATTTACAAGTGAACCAGTAGCATTGAGCTTAGATATTCCATATGATCCTTTACCATTTGTTCCTAAAGATTTAGAGAAAAGAGAACAACGTTGTGAGGAAATTTTTGATATTCAGACACAAGGGCTTGTACAACGTTTACGTGCAACAGGTATCCAAAAAGTAACGATTGGGATATCAGGTGGATTAGATTCAACATTGGCATTACTTGTAGTTGTGAGAGCATTTGAAAAATTAAATTTACCAATGGAAAATATTTATGCGATTACAATGCCATGTTTTGGGACAACATCACGTACGAAACAAAATGCAGTAGGTTTAATGGAGGAACTAGGAGTTACTTCTGAAACAATTGATATTAGTGAATCTGTTCTTGTACAGTTTAAAGACTTGAAACAAGATCCAAATGTCCATGATGTTACTTATGAAAATGTACAGGCAAGAACACGTACTCAAATTTTAATGAATAAAGCTAATCAGATTGGTGGATTAGTTATTGGAACAGGTGATTTATCGGAAGTTGCGCTAGGTTGGTCAACATATAATGGGGATCATATGTCGATGTATGCAGTGAATGTGTCAGTACCAAAAACATTGATACGTTATTTAGTAGAATATGTAGCACATGTATATAAAGATACGAAGTTACAAGTATATCTACAAGATGTATTAGATACACCAGTATCTCCTGAATTATTACCACAAGTAAATGATGAAATTGTACAGAAAACAGAAGATATTGTTGGGCCATATGAATTACATGATTTCTTTATATATCATGTTGTACGTTTTGGAAACCATCCTAGAAAGTTATTACGAAAAGCAGAACTTGCCTTCCAAGGAAAGTATGATCGTAAGGTCATTTTAAAATGGATGCGTAAGTTTTATTGGAGATTTTTTACACAACAGTTTAAGCGTAGTTGTATCCCAGACGGTCCAAAAGTAGGAAGTGTTTCATTGTCTCCTAGAGGTGATTGGAGAATGCCAAGTGATGCTTCTGTACAAATGTGGATAAGAGAAATAGATAAGTTAGAAAGGGAATAATCATGCAGGATAATACAAGAGAAAAAATTATCGCAGTCGCAAGTAATTTATTTTTCACAAAAGGTTATGAGAAGACAACAATAGCAGATATTATTAAAGGGCTAGATGGCCTTACAAAAGGTGCTATTTATCATCATTTTGAATCTAAAGAAGATATTTTTAATGCAGTAGTAGATACTATTGGCAATAAAAATATTGAAATATTTAATAATATTAAAAATGATCCTAATTTAAAAGGTGCGGAAAAGTTAACCAAAATTGTAAGTACAAGTTTTTATAATGAAAATATGGATAAAATCACAGAAATATCTCCAAATTTATTAGATAGTCCTAAATTATTGTCATCTTTTATGAAAGAAATACATGAAATAACTATTCCACAGTATATCGAACCAATCATTAAAGAAGGTATTTATGATGGAAGTATTCATGCGACACATGAAAAAGAATTAGCTGAATTAATTGCGATTATGTTGAATATATGGATGAATCCATTAATGTTTCAACGTGAAAATACAAGTATTATCCATAAGATGGAAATGATGAATGAAATTTTTGAAAGTTATCATATAATACTATTCCATAATGAATTAATTGAAAAGTTAACATCAATGTAAAACGTACAAGATTAGTATAGATGTACTAATTGATGTACGTTTTTTATTTATTTTAAAGTAATTTAAATATAAACAATTGACGACATACTAAAGGTATGTTAATATATAAACACATACTGTTGGTATGTTTAGTGTTTTAAGAAAGGAAGGTAGAATGAATATTATTATTAAGAATGTAACGAAGTACTATAAAGAAATGAAAGCAAATGACAATATTTCTACGATATTTCATTCGCATCAAATAACAGCATTAATTGGGCATAATGGTGCAGGGAAATCTACATTACTTCATCAAATTTGTGGATTAATAACCCCAACAAAGGGAGAAATATATTTAGATTCGCTAGATGTGGTAAAAAATCATCAACAGATAAGACAACATATATCAGTTATGCCACAATTTCAAGTTCCATTAAAAGGTGTTACGATGATGCAAGCGATACAAAGTATCGCAATGGTAAAAGGTTTATCAAAGAAAGAAGCTAAACATAAAGTAGAAGAAATTATAACATCTTTACAATTAAATAAGTGGAAAGATATATCAGGAGAAAAGTTATCAGGAGGTTTACAAAGACTTACTTCATTTGCAATGTGTGTTGTAGATGAAGCACCAGTTATTATTTTAGATGAACCTACAAATGACGTTGATCCTATACGACGTGTACTCATGTGGGAATATTTGAGAAAACTAGCAAATCAAGGATCTATCGTTATTATTGTTACGCATAATTTATTAGAAGTTGAAAAGTATGCAGATAGATATATTGTATTAAATAAAGGGTGTATCATAGAAGATATTGAGTTGAATAGTACTTATACACATGATATCAAGCATATTTTAAGTATTTATGATATAGAAGACATAGATAACAAAGTATTTCAAGATCAGTTTAATACAAAGTACGATAGAAATCAAAAACGATTATTACTTTTCTTAAATGAAGATGAAGTTATAAGTGTGATGCCTAAATTACTTCAAGTATTAAAGGATAAAAAAGCTACAAATTATGAATTAAAGATAAAAAACTTATACGATATGATATGATGACCTCTCAGTAGACAGCGTAAATAATTAAACGCTGAGACGGGAGGTTTTTATATTGGGAAGAAAAAGTCAATATTCA
>CAJFOG010000079.1 GCA_904395785.1 uncultured Eubacterium sp.
ATGGACTTTTTTTTGTACAATATGAAGAAAATAACATGTTATTTTCTTCATATCTATAATTCCAAATTCATTTTACAATTGGTGATAAGAAATGTGAGATTATTTACATTTCTTTTTTTATTGACTTTTAAAAAAAAAGGTATAACATTTAATTGATAATAGCGCTATCAAAAATTTGATAATAGAAAAGTATCTACTCCTCAAAAGTGTGATGTAGACAGTATAAATTATTTGTATGAATAAAAGGAAAGAGAGGGATTTCAATGAAAAAAATATGGATTGTAGGATGTGTTGTATTATTTTTAACAGGATGTAATAATCAAAAAACAACATCAATGATAAAAGATGAGAATACATATTATTCTTATGTTGATAAAATATCTTCGGATAGCATTCAAAAATTAGATGTTAGCGCGGAATTAGTGAATGAGTACACTCCACAGTACATGAAAAGTATTTCGGATGCAATTGTAATAGGTAGGGTGGATTCCGTTGATAGTGCTGATATGAAGTATAATCAAGTGGTAGGATATACTTATGGAACTATGACTATCCAAAATGTTCTATATGGCAATATGCAAGTAGGGGATAACATAGAGTATGCAAAACCTGGTGGTATTATTCAGTATACTACATGGAGTAAAGCTCAACCTGTTGAAGATCAAGAAAAACGAGCATATTTATTAAGTAAACATGAAGAAAGTATACCAGAATATGTTGATATTTTATTAGAAAATGATATACATATTGAAGCAGGTAAATCTTATTTAATGTATGTAAAGTATAGTGAAGATTTGAAAAAATATGAGATTGTTGGACTAGGAAATGGATTAAGAGAAATTGTAGGGACAACAAAATCAAGTATGAGAAATATAGATGGATTAAAGATAAAAGATAATAATACGCAAACAAATGAAAGTTTATCTGCGTATATTGATGCGTACATTAAATAAATGATGAATGAAACAGAGATGACAATTGTTCGTTTCTGTTTTTCTTATATATACGTTATAATGTAAAAATTATATGATTTTTATTGGGAATTTGTTATAATGTAGAAAAGTAGTAGAAGGAGAGAAGTATGGCAGATAAGAATAAGCGTGCGACTCGTAGGGAAAAAAGAAAAAAATATGGATATAATCCAGTTAGATTGTTATTGTTGGTAGTTATTGAATTAAGTATTTTATTAGGTTTACTTATATTTATATCTATTAAATATCCTGATAATGCGATATCGAAAGCAATTGTGGAAATTGCAAGTGAATATACAGAAACACAAACACCGCTTGTTGTATTAGACCCTGGTCATGGTGGATATGATGTAGGTAGTGAATATATGGGAATATATGAAAAAGATGTTGTATTAGCTTTGGCATTAGACATTGGAGATAGTTTACAAAAAATGAGTATACCAGTTACTTATACTAGAAATAGTGATGTTGTTAGCTGGCCAGAAGATGAAGTAAAGGATTTAAGTGAACGTGCTGTAATTGCGAATCGAAGTAAAGCAAAATTATTTGTTTCTATTCATACAAATGCTACGGAAACAAAAACAGGATATGGGTTTGAAATATGGGCAAATGGCAAAGATGCACAAGCAATGCAGTTGTCTAATCTTATATTGAATCAAGTAAATGTATTGGAATATACAGAAAATAGAGGGATTAAAGATGTTGCGACATCACCAATACAAGTCTTAGAAGAAACAAATATGACATCAGTATTAGTAGAAGCAGGTTTTTTAGAAAGTGAAAATGATCGCAGTTATTTATTAGATGATGTTAAGCGAAAAGTATTGGCAGATCAAATCGCAAAAGGAATTCGTGATATGCTTGTGGAAATGAAAGTATATCCATAAGTCCATAGCATTTTATATATTTACAAGATAACGTGTTTCTGTTAGAATATACCCTATAAGGGAGTAGTCAACACAAATAAGTGTGAATGTGTCAACAATCTCGAATGTAAATTCTGGCAGGTTCTGAAATGACGAGACTTATGAAGTTTTTTTCATAGTCTCGTTTTTTTAATGCATAAGTGTACAGACTATGAAAAAGATAGTGTTATAAAGGAGAGATATTATGAAGCAAACATATCAACAAGAGGTACAGGAGGTATTACGTGATACACAGTCCTCAATGGATGGTTTAACAGGTATGCAAGTTGAAGAAAGACAACAAAAATATGGGAAAAATTCACTTGTGGAATCCAAACCTAAATCAGCAATGGTTATCTTTTTGGAACAATTTAAAGATTTATTAGTTATTATTTTAATTATTGCGGCAATTATTTCTATGATTAGTGGTGAATTAGAAAGTACAATTGTTATATTAGCAGTAATTACGATGAATGCAATTTTAGGTACAGTGCAAAGTGTAAAAGCACAAAAATCTTTAGATGCATTAAAAAAATTATCAACACCACATACACGTGTTATCCGTGATGGAAAAACAATGGAAGTTTCTAGTAGTGAATTAACAATTGGTGATATTATGTTATTAGAAGCTGGAGATGTTGTAGGTGCAGATGGTCGTATTATTGAAAACTTCTCATTACAAGTAAATGAAAGTGCATTGACTGGGGAAGTAGAGAGTGTGCATAAACAAGTAGACTGTATTGAAGAAGAATGCGGACTTGGTGATCAAAAAAATATGGTATTCTCTAGTGGTTTGGTTACGTATGGACGTGCAAAATGTGTTGTCACTGCAATTGGGATGGAAACAGAAATTGGTAAAATTGCGACGTTGATGAATACAACACAAGAACGTAAAACACCATTACAACAAACATTAGATGAATTTAGTAAAGTTTTAAGTATCGCGATTCTTGTGATTTGTGCAATTGTCTTCGGTTTAAATGTTATGCAAGGTGATACGGTATTAGATGCATTGATGTTTGCGGTAGCTTTAGCAGTAGCAGCGATTCCTGAAGCATTAGCAAGTATTGTAACAATCGTATTAGCTATGGGAACAAGCCATATGGCAAAAGAACATGCGATTATTAAAAATATTAACTCTGTAGAAAGTCTTGGATGTGTATCAGTCATTTGTTCGGATAAAACAGGAACATTAACACAAAACAAAATGACTGCACAACAAATTTATCGCTCTCATGCGTTAAAAGATGCGACAGCATTAAATGTGGAAGAAGCGTTAGATAAAAAATTATTATTATCTTTTGGATTATGTAGTGATGCGCAAGTAACAGAAAAACAACGTATTGGAGATCCAACAGAATTAGCGTTAGTTGATTTATTAGAAAGATATCATATGGATGAATTAGATATCCGTAATAAATATCCTCGTTTAGATGAGAATCCGTTTGATTCTGATCGTAAACTTATGTCTACAATGCATGAGATGGAAGGGCAAAAAACTTTAGTGTTAAAAGGTGCTTGTGATGAGATTTTAAAGAAAGCAACACATATTGAGTTATTAGAAGGTGTACGTGAAATTACAGAAGAAGATCGTAAGCAAATTTTAGAAGTAAACCGTCAATTTGCGGAAAACGGATTGCGTGTATTAGGATTTGCATATCGCACACTAGAAAAGGATGCATCATCTATTTCATTAGATGATGAAAACGGATTAACATTTACAGGTTTAATTTCATTAATGGATCCTCCACGTGTAGAAAGTAAAGAAGCTGTAGAAAACTGTTTACGTGCAGGGATTACTCCAGTAATGATTACAGGAGATCATAAATTAACAGCTCGCAGTATTGCGACATCTCTTGGTATTTATAAAGATGGTGATCAATGTGTTGATGGAACAGAATTAAATGCTATGAGTGATGAAGAGTTAATGGAGCGTTTAGAACATATTACAGTATATGCTCGTGTAGCTCCTGAACATAAAATTCGTATTGTAAGTGCATGGCAGAAAAAAGGTCATATTGCAGCAATGACAGGTGATGGTGTAAACGATGCGCCAGCATTAAAACAAGCAGATATAGGTATTGCGATGGGGATTACTGGTACAGAAGTAAGTAAAGATGCTGCTAGTATGATTCTTACAGATGATAACTTTGCGACAATTGTAAAGGCAGTAGCAGCAGGAAGAAATATTTATGCAAATATTAAACATGCAATCATTTACTTATTAAGTGGAAACTTATCAGGTATTATTAGTGTATTAGCAGCTTCTTTATTAGGATTACCAGTACCATTTTTACCTGTACACTTATTATTTATTAACTTAGTAACAGATTCATTACCAGCAATTGCGATTGGTATGGAACCATCACAAAAGGATATTTTAAATGAGAAACCACGTGATCCTAAATCAGGTATTTTAACACCAGAAACAATGAAGTTATTAGGTGTACAAGGTATCTTAATTGCGATTGTGACAATGGCTGCTTACTTTATCGGGTTAGATAAAAGTTGGGAAACAGCAACAACGCTAGCTTTCTCAACATTATGTTTAGCACGTTTATTTCATGGATTTAACTGTCGTAGTACACATTCATTAAAGTCTATTGGATTCTTTTCTAATATCTATTCCGTAGCAGCATTTGTGATTGGATTTATCTTATTAAATTCAATTCTTGTATTCCCATTCTTACATGGATTATTCTCAGTAACAACTATCTCTATCAATGAATTATTATTGATTTATGGGTTAGCAATTACACCAACAATCTTAATTCAATTCGCAAGAATGGTAAGAGGTAAATAATATATAATATAAGGAAACGTATGTACACTCTGCATACGTTTTTTTACAGTTTCCAATCAAAGAGTATATGAAAAGAATAAAATGTAAGAATATATGTACATTTTCTAATGTAAAAGATGCAAAGATTAAAACATTAGAAGATGAATTTTGAATTTTAAAATTGATGAAAATACATATCTTCTTGGTAAAAAATAAAAATTTTTATAATGTATCCATAATCAAAAGGTTCGCCTTAAGATAAATCGTTTTCATGTATGCTATAAAAAATAATTTTTTATATTTGTGAAATTAACTTTAAGAATTAACTATTAGAATTTATTCATTTCTCTTTTAGGAATGTATAAGTTGTTATATAATAAATAAGAAAATCTATTTTTAAATAAAAGGAATAGATGTATTAGAAAGGATAATGTATTACAAATTAAGCGTAATACTAGGTGTTATAGATGGTTGAATTTATTACAACGCCGTATGCGTTAGAAGATATTCAAAAATTAAAAGAAGCTGGTAGTACAACAGTAGTCGTAGGAACTCCTTTTTTTTCTGTACGTAGTGTATGTCAGTTTCCTGTTGATATGCTTACTTCAATAAAAGAAGAATGTGTAAAACATCGTGTAAAAATGTATGTATTAGTAAATCGTTTCTTTGTGGAAGAAGAAATTGAGGCATTACGTAAACATCTACAATTATTAAAAGAATTAGATGTAGATGGTATCTATTTTGGGGATGAATGTGTACTATATGAAGCAGATTTATTAGGTATTAAAGATAAACTTATTTATAATCCAGATACATTGATCACAAATCATGGTGATGTACAATATTATTTAGATGATGGTATTCAAATGGTAACAATTTCCAAGGAAATAACATTATCAGAAATTTGTACAATTGCACAAAAAGTAAACGGTAATTGTGAAGTATTAATTCATGGAAGATTGAATATGTTACATAGTAAACGAAACTTATTAACAAATTATATGTCGTTTTTAGAACGTGAAGATAAAGTACATGATAATATGCATTTATATATTATGGAAGAAAAACGTGATGAGAAAATGCCGATTGTGGAGGATGAAACGGGTACACATATTTTTAGTGGGTTCACATTAGCAAGTTTTGAAGAGTTACAAGATATGGTCAATGCAGGTATTCGTCATTTTCGTATGGATGGAATTTTCCACAATATAGATTATGTATTAGAAGCATTAAAACTATATAAAGAAGTATTAGATGGAAAACGAAAAGGTCATGAAACATTTGTAGAATACCAAAAACAATATGAAGATGATAATGTAACACATGGATTTTATTATACAAAAACAAGTAAAGTGAAAGAAGGATAAATATGAAAAAGATTGAATTATTAGCACCTGCAGGTGATTTAGAACGTTTAAAAATTGCGGTAATGTATGGGGCTGATGCTGTATATCTTGGTGGTAAACAGTTCTCTTTACGTTCACGTGCAAGTAATTTTGATATTGAAGATATTGCAGAAGGTGTAAAATTTGCGAAACAATATGGGGCACATGTACATGTTACTGTAAATATGTTGCCACATGAAGAAGATATCGAAGGCTTAAAAGAATATTTAATGGAATTAGAAAGAGTTGGTGTTACAGCGATTATTGTTGCATCTCCGATGATTATGATGTGTGCAAAAAAATATGCACCAAAATTAGAAGTACATGTTAGTACACAGCATTCTTCTACAAATGCTAGTGCTGCAAACTATTGGAAGAAAAAAGGAATGGATCGTGTTGTATTAGCACGCGAAGTAACTTTAAAAGATATTAAAGATACAATGAAAAATGTTAATGTACCAATTGAAGTATTCGTACATGGTGCAATGTGTATTTCTTATTCTGGTCGTTGTACATTAAGTAATCATATGACTGGTCGTGACTCTAACCGTGGTGGTTGTGCGCAAAGTTGTCGTTGGAAATATCGCTTATATGAAGATGATCGTGCAATTCATGATATGCAAGATTTATTCTCAATGTCTAGTAAAGATTTAATGGGAGCACAATTTATTCCTGATCTAATTGAAGCTGGTGTTGCGAGTTTAAAAATTGAAGGACGTATGAAAAGTGCATATTATGTTGCGACATTAATTGGAACATATCGAAGATTAATTGATGAAATTTATGAAAATGGTGGAAAATTAAGTGATGAACGTATGCAATGGTACTATGAACAATTGGCTCATGCGGAAAATAGACCAACAAGTATTGGTTTTTATGCAGGTCAACCCTTGCCATCTGCGCATTTATTTGGTATAAATGGAGCTGGAGTTACACAAGAATTTATCGCATATGTATTAGATTATGATGAAAAGGAACAAATAGCTACTTTAGAAGTTAGAAATAACTTTAAACCACATATTGAGGCTGAGGTATTTGGACCTAATATTCCTACAACACGCTTTACATTTGATGAATTATATACATTAGATGGTGAGAAATTAGAAGTAGCGAAAACACCAATGCAAATTATAAAAACAAAAGTTCCTTGTCGTATGGAAAAAGATGCGATGATTCGTAAAATCATGGTGAAAGATCGAAGCCATATTTATTAAAAAGGAGATTGTTATGAAGTTAAGTAAAAGTTTCTTTTATACGATTCGTGAAAATGCGAAGGATGAAGATAGTACAAGTGGAAATCTACTTGTGCGTGCTGGAATGATTAAGAAAAGTAGTTCTGGTATTTACATGATGATGCCTATGGGTAAGCGTGTATTACAAAAAATTGAAAATATTGTACGTGAAGAAATGGATAATAGTGGTGCACAGGAATTATTAATGCCAGTATTAATACCAGAAGAAATTTATGAAAAAAGTGGTCGTCGTGAAGCGTTTGGAGCGAATATGTTTGCGTTAAAAGACCGTTACCAAAAATCTTATGTAATGGGTCCAACACATGAGGAGTTATTTACAATTGCCGCAACGATGAAAGGAAGTTCTTATAAAGATTTTCCATATAACTTATATCAAATTCAAACAAAGTTTAGAGATGAAACAAGACCTCGTTATGGGTTAATTCGTGTACGTGAGTTTATTATGAAAGATGCATATTCTTTCGATGTAGATGAAGCAGGATTAGATGTATCTTATCAAAAAATGTTTGATGCATATAAAAACATTATGGATCGTTTAAATTTACGTTACAAAATTGTAAAGGCTGATACAGGAGCAATGGGTGGAAGTTTATCTGAAGAATTCCAAGCAATTACAGATATTGGGGAAGATGTTGTAGTTGGATGTGAAGGCTGTGATTTTTCAAGTAACTTAGAAGTTGCACCTGTTATTGATCAAAGTCAACAACAAGAAGCAGCAGAACTTGAAATTTCATGTGTACAAACACCAAATGCGAAATCAATTGAAGAAGTTGCACAATTTTTTGATCGTCCAGTAGAAGACTTTGTAAAGACATTAATTTATCGTGTAGATCAAAAAACATATGCCTTCTTATTAAAAGGAAATCGTGAATTAAATGAAACAAAAGTATTAAAACTACTAAAAGCAAATGAAATCGAAATGGCTGATTTTGCGGAAGTAGAGCGTGTTACAAGTGCAAAAGTAGGTTTTGCAGGACCTGTTGGAATTAATTGCCCGATTATTATGGATCAAGAAGTTGCGAAGATGAAAAACTTTATTACAGGTGCGAATAAAACGGATCATCATTTCGTTAATGTGAACTTAAAAGATTTTGAAGTAGAATGTGTGGCAGATATCGCCCAAGTTCATGAAGGAGATGTATGTCCTAACTGTGGAAAACACTTAACCTTTGATAAAGGTATTGAGGTAGGAAATACATTTAAACTTGGTACAAAATATGCAGAGGCTTTACATTTAGAATACCAAGATGAACATAACAAATTACATCCTGTACAAATGGGATGTTATGGTTTTGGATTAGGTCGTGCTATGGCTGCAGTTGTGGAACAACATCATGATGAAGCCGGTATTATTTGGCCTGCATCTATTGCACCATATGAAGTAGCAGTGGTCATTGTCAATGTGAAAGATGAAGAGCAACTAAAAGCAGGAAATGCCTTATATGAGCAATTACAACAAGCAGGATTTGATGTTGTGTTAGATGATCGTAAAGAACGTGCTGGTGTAAAATTTAAAGATATGGAGTTAATTGGTGTTCCTTATCGTATTACAGTAGGACGTAATGCGAAAGATGGCATAGTGGAATTCCGTGCTAGATGTGATAGTGAAAATACAGAAATGACGATTTCTGATGTGGAAGAACATTTACGTAAAATATTAAGATAGTAAGAAAATAAGAAAGTGAAAACTCTAATGTAAATTTTTACATTATTGAAAGAGTTACAAAATCACTTTCTTATTTTTTCTTTCTATTGTATAATAAGTATGATTGGGTAGAAAACCTTAAATCTTATGCATATGGAAGGAGTACATTTATGAAAGAAACATTGTATTTAACGCAGGACTTAGCGATTATTAACTATAGTACAGGGTATGCCAAAACAGCTGAACAGCTGTTGAAGTCTAGTACATTTAGCAACTTTGTGCATAACTATATGGATTATTTAAAAGAGCATCATGAAGATTTATATGATTTTGCATTACAGAAAAAAACTCCACGTGAAGCAACTGTGGAAATTGTAAAGTTATTTCGTATGATGCGTATTTTTAAAATAGATGAAATAGAATCAGTATATTTAGAAGATAAAAAAAGCTTATTAGAATTTTTAGAAGGAATGTATAATTTCTGGAAACGTCATCAACGTTTTTCAGTTGTGCATATGGGGGATGGAAACGTATTGCAAGATTCAAGTTTTGTACAAGCAGATTCCAATTTTAATAGTTTAGTAAGGTCATGTTATCGTGATATTGAAGAACAAATTATGGGTAGAAAAAATAGAGTATATCGTCAAATGCAAGCTGGTACAAATGCAGCGATTGCAGTTCGTAATGTATATGTGAAATTATCTGATGCATATAATGCATTAAAAGGTATTCCTTTAATTTCATCTGTTATGTTACGTACACCGATGATTTTACACCCAAAATCAAATAAACGAACAGGAATGTTTACAGAAACAGATACAAATCCTATTTCATCATTTACTGGTGATAAAGATACTTGGTTCGCTTATCCATGTAAGATTGGTTCTTTATTAGCATTTATTTATTTCCATCGTGATTTTATTTCTTCTGCGGTATCTTTAGGAAATTTATTTGAATTAGCAACAGAGGAAGAATGTCGTAAAAAACCAGATTTAATTTGCTTATTTGGTAATGAAGATGGAAAAGATCAAACAGTATTCCATTATGATGAACAAGAGGATGTTTGGGTAGGATGTGTAAGTTATCATGAAAGAATTGAATACTTTGGATATTTAAAGAAAATGTCATTAACTTTACACAATGTAAGAATGATGCAGAAAGGATGGCTACCAATTCATGGAGCATTCGTAAATATTACATTGAAAAATGGAAAACGTAAAGGAATCATGTTGATGGGTGATTCAGGAGCTGGTAAATCTGAGTCTATTGAAGCATTAAAAATTGTCGGAAAAGATGTGATTAAAGATATTGAAGTTGTATTTGATGATATGGGTACGATTCATTTAGAAGATGGTATTCCTTATGGACAAGGAACAGAAATTGGAGCATTTATTCGTCTAGATGATTTAGATCCAGGTACACCATATCGTGATATGGATAGATCTATCTTTATGAATCCAGAATCAAGTAACAATGCACGTGTAATTACACCAGCGGCACCTTATGAAGTAGTAGCGAAAAATCATAAGATTGATTTGTTTGCGTATGCAAATAACTATGATGATAAATTAGGATTACACCGTTTTGATAAATTAGAAGATGCGAAAGCAACTTGTGTAGAAGGAAAACGTATGGCAAAAGGAACAACACAAGAAGTAGGAATTTCTACAACATACTTTGCGAATCCTTTTGGACCTATGCAACAACAAGAAATTTGTGATCCTCTAATTGATCAAATGTTTACAGCATTACGTGATAATGGTGTGTTTGTAGGAGAAATTTATACACATCTAGGATTAAGTAAAGAAAACCGTGATGGAATTAACCATGCGGCAAAAGAATTATTAGCATTTATTGAGAAAGATTAAAAGTTAGTAACTGTATAAACGAATCTGTAGTTTATACAGTTTTTTATATTGATATTTAATTAATTTAAAGAGTAAAACGGAAGTCGACTTATTAACGTATGATTTCTCAAATGATACATAATATCATGGGGGCTATTATCTGTTTGCGTTATCTTCACTTATTATAGAATGAATAATTATTAAGTTTTTTTATCTTGATAGCCTTGTATTAATCATCTACACTTAAATTAGGAAATGAAAATGTGTTAGTATAAAAAATAAGGAAAAAGGTAGTTTCTTTAAAAGAATATTTGATAAAGGCTTCTAGAGAAAAAGAAAAGAGAGAAGCAATAAGAATAACATCATGGGATAATTCTACAACATGGAGTAAAGTATCAGAAAAAATGCTATCTAAAATGGCTAGTAAAAAATACAAATTAACAATTGATATTAATAAATGGAATATGGAAGTGAAGGTGTATTAAATTATGAAAAAAACACTTATACAATTTTTAAAATCTAATTTTGTAAAAACATTGCTTGCAATAGCAATCATAATATATGGCTTATTAACAGATTTAACTCTTCAAAATAAGGATTTTAGATTTTATATGGAATCGTTATTCAACAATAACGTAGTAAAACTAATTCTTATAATAGTTGTGCCACCATTTTGTATAAGAAATATTGTACGAGATATAAGAAGAAATAAAGAGAATATCATTAGAAAGTAAGTAATTCTTCTATATACGATATTTTGAGTTAGGTACCTCTGGATGTGATTTTAAATCAAAAAGGTTCCTAAACATTGTTGAAAAAGTCATAGGTATTCAATTAGATTATATATTAAGTAGAAAAGTATATATAATCTTTTTTTATCAATGATAATTGATAATCTATGGATAGGCATTAAAAAGTAAAATACTTTATTTCCTTTTTTCTCAATCTTTCATCTTTTATTAAAATAACACAACTATCAGATGTATATATATGTATATAAAATGTAAACAATTACCATAATATGTTTATAAAATTTAGAAAAATCTCTTTTTTTAGATAAAAGATAGTTGTACAATACATATAAAAGATAGGAGTGATTATATGGAAATTAATATAAGCAAAGCAAAGGAAGTATTACGTGGTATTGCTCAACATACACCACTTGTTCATGCGGATAAGTTAAGTGAAAATGTATGGATTAAGGCAGAAAACTTACAAGGGACAGGAGCGTTTAAATTAAGGGGAGCATATTATAAGTTATCAACGTTATCAAACGAAGAAAGAAAAAAAGGTGTCATAGCAGCTAGTGCAGGAAATCATGCACAAGGTGTAGCTTATGCGTGTAAAGAAATGGAAATACATGGAGTTATTGTAATGCCGAAAACTGCACCATTATCCAAAATAGAGGCAACACGTTCTTATGGCGTGGAAGTCGTATTACAAGGAGATACTTTTCATGATGCATATACATATGCGAAGCATCTACAACAAATAACACAAGCTGTATTTATTGAACCATTCGATGACGAACACATTATTGCAGGACAAGGAACGATTGGTTTAGAAATATTAGAAGATATGCCTGATGTTGATATTGTGGTAGTACCGATTGGTGGTGGTGGATTAATTAGTGGGATAGCGTATGCAATTAAGCAATTACGGCCACAGTGTAAAATTATTGGTGTACAAACAGAAGCAATACCAAGTATGAAAGCGTCCATAGAAACGCATCATATTGTGGAAGTTCCTGCTTCTTCAACAATAGCAGATGGAATAGCAGTCAGTCAACCTGGAACATTTACTTATGCCTTATGTCAGCAATATGTTGATGAAATCATAACAGTAAGTGAGGAAGAAATCGCAGCAGCTATTTTATTCTTATTAGAAAAAATGAAGATGGTTTCAGAAGGTGCAGGAGCAGTTAGTATTGCGGCAATGATGTTTCATAAATTTAATATCGAAAATAAGAAATGTGTATGTGTATTATCTGGTGGAAATATTGATGTAAATGTATTAAGCAAAATTATTGATTTAGGGTTAGTAAAAACAGGACGTAAAGTTAGTATGTATTTACACGTGATAGATAAACCAGGGTACTTAGCGCGTGTCATACAATTAATAGCGAAAACAGGAGCAAATATTATTTCTGTCCATCATAATCGATTACAAGATGAAATATTGGCAAATCGTTGTCGTGTAGATTTTGTGTTAGAAACAACAAATGAACAACATATTCAAGAAGTATTTGATATCTTACGTAAAGATGGATATGAACCATATAGAGTTATGAAGAAAAGCGTGTAACAACGCTTTTTTTGATTATGAAAGTAAGGTGTGATATAACTAATATTAAAGGAGGGATAGGATATGAAATTTCATATTGCAATTTGTGATGATGATTTCCAACAAAGAAATTTATTGTATATGTTTGTGGAGAAATATATGAAATATAAAAATGTTTTATTTGATATTACTTTATTTTCTTCAGGTGAAGAACTTTTAGAGATGAATAAAACATATGATATTCTTATATTAGATATTATAATGAGTAAGGTTAGTGGGATAGATGTAAAAGAAAAACTATTTGAAAAAAGAAATTCATCTAATATCATTTTTTTAACCAATCATGATACATATATAAAAAATGCATTTGGTAAATATGTATATGCATATGTAAATAAAAAAGATTATCAAGTATTAACAAAATTTATAGACATAATTATAAAAGAAAAATTAGAAAAAGGTATTTATAAAATGAATAATAGTATATTTATTTCAAGTGAAATCAAATTATAGCTTCTAATGGAGCATATTGTGATATTTATAAAACAGATGGAAAGATAGAAACTTTGAGAATCTATTTGAAAGATATTGAAAAAATTTTATCTACATGTGAATTTTTGAAAAGAATTCATCGTTCTTATATCGTAAATTTTAATTATATAAAAACGTGTAGAAATGCGATAGTAGATGTTGAGTTAGCGAATGATACTATAAAAAGTATCGTCGTTACAAAAAGCAAAAATAAAGAATTAAAAAGTAACTATTTAACTTATTTGAAAGGGAAATTATAAGATGCATGAGATGTTATATATAATGATTGATTGCATTCTTTTTATTTTCATTGCTCGTATATATTATCGAATGCAATATACAGTATCTTTACATAAGATATTATGTATAATAGGTGAGATTATCATGTTAATAAGTGTATATTGTTATTTTCAATTTGATGATGTATTAGTATTGATTCCTTGTTTATTTTTGTATATTTTACTTGATGAAAGAGTATATAAAAAAATTATAATTTTAATTTTTATATATGTATATATACTATTTATTCAATTACTTTGTATTAATATATTGTATATAGATTATACTGTTTATATATATGAACAACATTTGTCAATTCGTTTTTTTATATTGTTTGTACATATTTTAATATTGTCAATTGTTCATAATTTTAAATTATATAATAAGTTGTTTATGCAGAAGGAAGAATTGGTAGTCTTTATTCTTTTCTGCTTACTTCAATTGGTTATCAATACAGTATATGATAATATAAGTCAAATTTTTATTAGTATTGCCTCTTGTCTTATCTTGTTATTTTATAAAATTTATAAATATAAGAAGGATCAGGAATTAAAACAAAAAGAAATAATGAAAGATAATATGATAAAAAGGCAAGAAGAGCGTTTTTATGAATTAGAAAAACAGTATGAGGATGTTCGACGTTTCCAACATGATTTTCAACATCATATGAATGTAATAAATAATATAAATTCAAATCAATTGAATACATATGCGAATACCCTTATGAAAGAATATGAGAATTTGAAAGTACAACAATGTGGAAATATATATGTAGATGCAATTATAAAGGAATATGTAAAAAAATGTAGAGAAAAGGAAATAGTATTTCACTATCATTTTTCAGTAATAGGCGTTATAGATATTGAGCCAACGGATTTAACTATTTTATTATCTAATCTTTTACAGAATGCAGTAGAAGCCACAGATAAAATTGATAATTATGAAAAAAGGATAAATCTGATAATATATAATGTAAAATATCATTTCGTTGTTGATATAGAAAATACAGTTAACGAAAGTTTTGACATAAACTATATAAAATATAAAAAGAGTAGTAAATTCGATAAAGATAAACATGGATATGGTTTAAGGACAATACAACATATTATGCATAAATATGATGGCGACTTTATCATTGAATCATATAATTATAATGTTAAACTGAAAATAATATTACAAGGCGTGATAGGAAAATAAAATTGGAATAAATATGTACGAATCTTCATACTTTATTGTGAAGGAGGAGTATATAATTATGTCACCAGTATATTTAAAAACCTTATTAAGATTACTAGGATTACTTTAATATAAAAAATGCCTTCAATTAATGTGAAGGTATTTTTTTATATATAGTTAATGTTTACAACAAAAATACTACCTTTATAACAATAAGATAGTAATTTAAAATATATTATGATATTTTTTTATTGCAAGGAGGGAGAAAGATGTTTAAAAAATATCCATGCACAATGCAACATGATGCTTCAGACTGTGCAGCAGCCGCAATATCTACAATACTTCAAACATATAAATGTGATGTATCAATTATGAAAATAAGAGAAATCATAGGAACAGATTTATATGGAACAAGTGTAAAAGGAATTATAGACGGATTAGAAAAGTTAAAATTTCAAGCGAAAGCGATAAGAGTATCATTAGAAGATTTTACAGAAGATATGACATATCCAGCTATTGCTCAAATACATACAAAAGAAGGACTATATCATTTTGTAGTAATTCATAAATATAAGAAAAAGATGCTTTGGATTGCTGATCCATCAAAAGGGATAGTGAAAATGAGTTATAATGATTTTTCAAATTTGTATACAAATGTATTGATTGTAATGGTTCCTACATCTGAATTTGAAAAAATGAAATATAAGGGGAAAGGTATGTTTGAATTATTTTGTTCATTGATACTGCCTCAAAAAAGATTATTATTAACTGTTATTTTAGCAAGTTTATTGCTTAGTATGATTGGGATACTATCAAGTACGTTTTCGAAAGTATTAATGGATGAAATAATTCCTTATCAATTAAAACATACATTATATATTTTCTTAATTGTTTATGGTTTCATTACACTTATTCAAACATTATTATCAGCATTTCGTACGCAAATCATTTTATTTTTATCAAGAAAGGTTGATATACCATTATTAATGGGTTACTACAATCATATTATACATTTACCATTTGAATTTTTTGCTTCAAGAAGAGTAGGAGATATCATTACTAGATTTCAAGATGCAATGACAATAAAAGAAATTTTTACATCAGTGTCTATTTCCTTAATACTTGATATATCGTTAGCTTTTATTACAGGTGTTATATTATTTAACTTGAATTCGACACTATTCTTGATTTTAATTTTGATGGTTGTGATAAATATTATATTAATCTATATTTTTAAGAAACCATATAAGAAGTTAAATTATGAACAAATGGAATCAGGAGCAATGATGAATAGCCAATTAATTGAATCAATGCAAAATATTGAAACTGTAAAGGCACAAGGTGATGAATCTTCTCAAATTGAAAAACTTGAAAATCGATATGTATCTGTATTAAAGTTAGAATATAAGGAAGAAACTTTAAAAAATGTACAAGGTGTAATTTCTAGTTTTGCGCAAACTTTTGGTAATTTATTATTTATGGGTATTGGTGCTTTATTTATTATAGATAGTAAAATGAGTATTGGGGATTTACTTGTTTTTCAAACGCTATCACAATATTTTACAGAACCTATTCAAAGTTTAGTATCTTTACAATTAACTTTTCAAGAAGCGAATATTGCGATGAACAGATTAAGTGAGTTAATGAGTTTAGATAGAGAAGATGAAGATAAAGAAAATAAAATTAAGGACATTCATTTAAAAGGTGATATTGTATTTGATAATGTAAATTTTGCATATGGATCTAGACCTCCTGTCATTGATCATTTTCAATTAACTATACCACAAGGAATGAAAGTAGCATTTGTAGGAGAGAGTGGAGCAGGTAAAAGTACCTTAGCAAAATTACTTTTGAAATTTATGAATGTAAAAGATGGAAAAATTACGATGAACGGGTATGATATTTGCGATATTGATGTTACATTTTTAAGAAATCGTATTGCGTATATTTCACAAAATGTAGAGATGTTTACAGGTACGATTATTGATAACTTAAAAATAGGGAATCCAAACGTTAAATATGAAGAGATTGTAAATGCTTGTCATGTAGCTGGTGCTAGTTCTTTTATTGAACGTTTACCGGGACGGTATGGAGCATTTATAGAAGAGGGAGGTAGTAATTTATCAGGCGGTGAAAAACAACGTTTAGCGATTGCTAGGGCATTATTAACAAAGCCTGATTTATATATTTTTGATGAAGCAACAAGCAATTTAGATTCATTTAGTGAAAAAATTCTTCAAAAACTAATATTTCAAAGAATACAAAATGTAACAACAATTATGATTGCACATCGTTTATCAACAATCTTACAATGTGACATGATATGTTTTTTAGAGAACGGAAGAATTGTTGAACAAGGGACACATGAACAATTAATGAAGTTGAATGGACGTTATGCAGAAATGATATCTTTACAAAGTATGCAGTTAGAAAAAAGAGAAATTCATGATGAGGATGAGGAGGAAATTAACTATGCCTAAGTTAGAAGTAAAAGAAAATAAAATAAAAAACTAGTATTAAAGAATGTATTAAAAAAAGAATTTAGGGGTGCACCTTTAGATAGTATTGATCAAGAAGTGATAAAATTTATTCAGAAAGTAGATCTATTGAAAGTGCAAATTTTTGGACCTTTCATTATTCATAATATAGGAACAAATATTCATGATGATGGTACTATGACAATGGATTTTGATCTTATGATACAAGCAAATGATTATAAGCAATATAAACATGAGTTTATGACAGAGGAACGCCATGTATGTGAACACTGTATTTATGTACATTATGAAGGAAGTCCAGAAAATGTATCTTATGCACATGCAAAATTAGATTTACATATTTATGAAAATGATTTGTTATCTAATGGGGAAATGTATACTGTATGCATTAGAGATCAAGAGGATTATACGGTGATGGATTTCTTTAGACCGGTGATGCTTGTATGAAATTATATAAGATTGATGACTTAAAAAATTCACGGATTTTCTTCGATAAAAGACCGCCTAAGTTTTTAACGATATTTATTATCAGTGTGTTTTTTATCTTAATAGGTGCATTATGGATTTGTACTGTACTACCAAAAAATTATATTGTGGAAGCGCAAGGGACAGTGACAACAGAAGATAATAAATATGTGGGAGCATTATCAGAAGGCTCTGTCATTGAGATTAAAAAACAAGAAAATGAATGGATAGAAAAAGGTGATATCTTATTTACGATATCTACTGGAAGTGAAGGGGTACAATCAGAAGCTATTGAAAAACAATTGGATCAAGCAAATGAAAAACAAAAAGCAATGGATTTATATGAAAAGTCATTGAGTGAAGGAATAAATTATCTTTCAAACGAAGGGCTTCAACAAGAATATTATGGAAAAATGGCGTATTATTTATCGGTGTTAGAAGATGAAAATAATACAAAAACCTCTACTGAGAATGAACTAAGGAAAAAACAAGAGAAATTGCAAACAAAAAAAGATGAGCTTACAGTACTTCAAAATGAACTTAGTGATTTAAAAAAGCAACAAGAAAGTATTACGATAGAAAATAAAACAGTCGAAGACGATAGTGAGGAAGTAGTATCACACAATACAGAGAATACTGACATACAGGCAAGTATTAGCGAAAAGCAATCTCAAATTGAAACAAAAGAATCAGAAATAGAATCTTTAGAAACAGAAATAGATCAATCATCTTCTCAATCTTATGGTTCTCAAGCGCAACAAACAAAGCTACAGTTAATTAGTGAGTTAGGTACTTCAAGAACAACACTAGAAACAAATATTGTAGAATTAAAGGCACAACTAGAAGCTTATGCAAAACAGGATAACTTAACAGAAGTAGAAGCTAGCCAAAGTGGATATCTACATTATTTAACAGGATTAAAAGATGGTATGAGTGTGCAAAAAGGACAAGTTGTAGCAGAAATAAGTGAAAATAAAGAAAATCAAATGATGGTAGAAGCATATATACAAGCAACTGATCGATCAAAAGTAAGTGTAGGAGATCAGGTAAAAGTTGCGATACAAGGAGTAAATACGCAAAAATATGGAACATTGTCTGGAAAATTAACATCCATAGATAGTGGAACAATGACACAAGAATCAAGTAATGGGAATATTATTCTTTACAAATGTGAAGTAATAATAAATGAAAAAGAGCTTGTAGCAAGTAATCAAGAGAAGATACAAGTAGTAAAATCAATGCCAGTAGTAGCAAGAATTATATATGAGAAAGAAACATATATGGATTGGATACTGGAGATGTTGAATTTTAAAAACTAAAATTGGTATAAGATGGGTTGTCATCCTAGGAAAGGCAAAACATTTTATATATAGATTGAAGTAGGTAGTAAAGGAGGAATAAAGAATGGAATTAGTATTACCTAACAATTATGTAGAAATTGAAGAAGAAGAGATGATGTATTTAGATGGAGGATGGAGTACAACTATGCTTATTAAAAATTTGTCAGGAGCTGGAAAGGCTTTAAGTAATAGATTAGTGGTGCTGGCAGAATTTTAAAACAGATAGGGTTTTACGATGTCTTAAAATGCGCAGCATATCAGAATATACCAACTATTACTTTTAAAGTCGCTAGATTAGTTACTACATTATCTTGGAAATTAAAACCGCTTGGGATATACGGAGTCATTGGTATTTTAACAACACTTAGTTTAGGAGCAGCTGTTTTAGCTAATTATAGAATTTTTTACTAAATAAAATATTACATAAAGAGATGGATATTTTTTATCTATCTCTTTTATAGAAGATTTAAAATTTGAAAAAAGTGAAAGGATGTTAAGAAATGAAACCATATATTATACAAGCTATATCTGCAATTTTAGCACTTTATTTTCATATGAAAACAGTAGACTTCTTTCAAGAAGATATTCATATATTAATACAAGGTCTTATAAGATTTTTTGTTAGTTATTTTATGTTAGTATTAATCGCAACTATTTTAAATAATATATGCTTATCTATTGTTAAGTATATTTATGCGAAAATAAAGCATATAAAACTACAATGTGTAAATATCTTTCCATTTATGATATTTCTACATCCATTAAGTATAAAGTTAGGTGTTTTAGGAGATGTAATGCTTCTTGATCTCACATATTTATCATACACATGTACAAATACAGATACGCAGTTATTAGATAATTTTAAAAAAGATATGTTGTTTCAAAAGAGTGTAACTAAATATCATTTTCTTACGATGTTTTTTATAGTTTGTTTATTTTTTATATTTAAAAATTATGTAATGGTAAGTTTACTTATAGGAGTTACAATAAGTAATTATTATCATAAAAAAGTAATGAAGTTAAGAAATGGAATACCGTTAGGGATATGCAACTATTTATTAGAAGATATAAATAATGAAAATTTATTATATACAGCGTTAAAGTATGCTTGTATAGAACAATTCGATAAGACAAAATTATATGAAGAAGTATTTAAATTAAAGATTTCGACAAATACAGAATATATGTTATATTGTTTTATCTTAATAGAAGCTATTGTGGATAGTATAATAGATCATAAACAGTATGTTGATCCAAACAGTTATATACAATATCTAAGTGGACAAGAATTTCATAAGGAAGTACAAGATACTACAAATATATTAAGATATTTTTACTTTTATCATAAGGTATTAGGAAATGAAGATATATGTGATAAACTAAGAACGGATATATTTTATCAGATGTATCATGTAACACCAGATACATTTTTATATGCATTTATAAGTAAAGAGCATAATCGATGGATAAAAGAATTTCAAGATAATAAATATGACTTATTAAAAGATGAAAAGTATAATATGGCGCGTAATATAGATATTTTTAAACAAAAAAGAAGATGTATTGAAAAGTTGTTGAATATACACATAGATACTAGGTTTCATTAATGTTATGGATTTGACTTATATGAAGTATATTAAAAAAAGAATAAATTTTAGTATAAGGGAGAAAGATATATGAAAATAAATATTCAAAATAAGGTATGGAATAGTTTACTAGATATTGTATTATGCATGATATTTTTTATTTGTATAAGTAATCAACGATCTTTTATATTAGTCACATGTTGTATCATATATTGTGTTATATGGCTTTTATGTTCTATGATAAAAATGTATGAAGATACATCTTATTCTTTGAGTAAAAAAAGAGTAAAGTTAGATGGATTATATAAGTTTTTAAAAGAGATATGGATGATATCTATAATAGAACAAACAAAACTATATTATGTGTATGGCTTAACATTAATCGTATTAGATTATAGAAATCGAAGAATTATATATCAAAACGCTGTTGAAGACATGTATTTAGTTTTAGTGATAATAAGGAAGATCAATCTATCAATACAGCTGTAAAATATGTTTGGATGATGTTTTTTGGATTAATATGCACTTCACTCATAAGAGATTCTATGTATAGTTATGTATATATAGTTATAATCTTACTATATGAAATAATGTTAACTGTTTGTTTATATAAAGAAATGCGTAATCTTCAAAGGCAAAAGGTTATTTCTTGTTTTGTTATTTTCTATTTAATATTTATTACACTGATTATATTAGCTTTCATGAATTATTCTGGAGTATTTTTGTATATCATTATGGGAGGAGCTACTGTTAGGAGGAAAGGATTTTGTCATTGCGAAATTAAATATTGTATTTAAAATGATTTTGAGTAGCATGATTTATATTTCCGTAGTTAGTGAAAATAAATTTGTTCTTATTGCTGTTATTTTACCTTATATAGTTCCACTAGTGTATAAAATAGAAAACTTTAATAATATGAATTTTAATGCTTACAAAATAAAGAATAAGAAACTGATACTTATAGATACTATATCAATTTTGTTATTGATAATAGTAAGCATTATATGAATATAGAAAATATAAAAAATAAGGAGATATTGATATGAAAAATCTAAAGTTTTATTTAATTATGGGAATTGCAAGTTTAGGTGTAGTACTAATTATATTATCGATGTATGTATTAGAATATTTATTACCAGTTCATTATTCAGGAATTGTTATGGTTATAGGATTTTTACTTGTAGTATTATCATTAATTTTCATGAGGTATTCTAAATAAATACGAAAAAGAATACTTCGTTATAATAATGAGAATTATTGTATGTATTATAAGATACAGGTTCATAGCATGTATCGTTTTCAGATAGTAGTTATGTATTATTAAGTAGAAAGGTTGATGAGTATAGATGGAAGGATTAATGGAAGGTTTTTTATGTGCATCTATGGTATACTTTCCATATTTTATTATTCGAAATATCAATATAAGATATGTAAAGTGGTATTTTTATTTATTATCTGTTTGTTTTCTTATTATTTTAATAAAAATCTTTCGTGTTGAAGAGATTGGTTTAGATTACCTAGTTCTATATTTATGTAGTATAGGGGATTTATATGTTTAGTAAAATTAAACTATAAAAAGGATTGTAGGGTTAAAAAGTTATATATATTATTTTCTGATAGTAACTTACATCCGTGGTTAATGAATGGATTAAATGATATGAAAGATGAAAAGATAGATGAGTGTATGGAGATGTTACAAAAATTTATAGATGATATTTGTAGTCAAAAAATAAAAAATATTACCTCAATTACAACAGAGAAGTATGATTTAATAGTATCAATTATTATGTGGAAACATCATATTGATAAAGAAATAATACTAACAGCTAATGAAGAACTTGAGATTGAAAATTTAAGAAATGGATGTATTGTGAAGTATAGAATAAAAGATGTAATTATGGATAGAGCAAAATGCTAATGATAAT